>JAEEQI010000174.1 GCA_016285215.1 Bacteroidales bacterium
GGTGGTATTTCCCCTGCCTCGGATGGAACAAACCGTAGTAACGGGGGTGGCAACGCCTTCTCCGTGAATCTGCAGCGTGGCACCCACGTATTCTGTCTTGGAACGCACTCCCTGCCCCTTTTCCGTAGTAACGGTGACAACGGGAAGTCCGGTCTTCTCCCATTCTTCCTTGGGGACCACTTCCGGCGGATTGTCCGGGTTACTCGGGGGGATGATTTCTTTCCTGGCACAGGAAAAGGCAACCCCCAGCAAAAGGAGGATAAGCGTTCGTTTATTCATTCCACATTACGGATTGAATTGCCATAGGAGGCACTTTGCAGGTCACGGAAGACTGGCCCGCCACCAGGTTCAGCTTGGCCTCTACCTTGTTTTCGTTGAGCATGAGGGCGGCATAGGAACCATCCGGGTTGCGGTATACCTGACAGGTGAGTCCGCGAGCCTGGTAACCCTTGGTTTCCAGCCGGACGGCACCGGGCTGCAGCACTTTGGAGCAATGGGCCACCTGATAATAGTGCGTATTACGGCTGATGGACTTGTATGAATAGGAAGAGGAAGAGATGGTAACGGCACCAAAGCAGGTGCTGCAGCCGCCCGGTCTGTAAGGGCTTCTCTTGTCGTCCAGCATCAGGTTCCACAGCGTTACGCCCTTGCCGCCACGGGCCAGGGTGCCCAGGAAAATATCCCGGAAGTCGTTGATGATGCACTTCTCGTAGTCATAATTCCACGTGCCAATGGAGGCTTCCGTGAAATAGATCTCTTTGTCGGGGGCCTTCTCCACTATACGGTCCAGGGTGGTCACGTTGCCGCCGTAGTTATGCCAGGCCGATCCCGCCACATACTGGGAAGCATCGGCGTCGTCATAGATATGGAGCGGATAGTCGTACTGGCTGGACATATTGTCGTAGTTGTAATTGTGGTCAAACAGCAAAATTCGGGCCTTAATCCCCGCTTCACGGAAGGCAGGACCCACCGCTGTCTTGATAAAATCCAGCTGATCTTCCCAAGGCATATACAGCGACATGGAGTTGCCCCGGTTAAGGGGTTCATTCTGAAGCGTAACGGCGTGGATGCGGTAGCCTCGGCCCTCCATAGCCTGAATCCATTTCACAAAGTACTGGGCGTAATCCTGGTAGCGGAGCGGATTCAAACGGCCGCCGGTCCATTTGTCGTACGGCAGAGAGCCGTCCTCCCCCATCTTCATCCAACGGGGGCAGCTCCAGGGAGAGGCAATGATCTTTACATCGGGATTGATGGCGTAAATCTGGTCCAGGATGGGGAACAGGTACTGCTTGTCCAGGGCGTGGATGGCAAAGTTCTCCATTCCCGGCTGGTCACACCAGGTAAACTCGTCCAGGGAAAAGTCCGAACCGCCAATGCAGACCCTCACCAGGGAGGAACCCAGGCCCTTGGTCCGGCTGAACACTTCTTCCAGGAAGGTCCGGCGGTCCTGCTCCGGCATTTGCAGCAGATTGTAGCAGGAGGCCTGGGTAATGGCCAGACCAAAACCGTCTACCGTCTGGAAGGTTTTGCCCGTAAGCGTTACGTTAAAGGCATCCCCGGCCACCGGCTCATTCACGGGAGTCTGACTCTCCTGGAAACGGAGCGTGGCCGTGTTGGTGGTAAAAACAGAGGCCTGTCCTCTATCAGATTCGGGTTCCGTTGGGGAACCCGAATCAGGAGGAAGCGTCTGGCAGGAAAACGCCAGCACCAGTAGTGCCGTGGTGAACGGTAACATTCTCATTCTTATTTCACGCTAAAGTTAACCGGTTCTCCGGCGTTGCTGTTTCCTGCCACCCACAGCTGGAAAGCACCGGGCTCCACCTTCTTCTGCCCGTCCAGGCCAAAGAAGGCCAGGTCGCTCACGGGAAGCTGGAAGGTAAGGTCACGGGACTCTCCCGGATTGAGCTCAATTCTTTCAAAATACTTGAGCTCCTTCACAGGACGGGTAAGGGAACCAACCAAATCCCTTACATACACCTGTGCTACTTCTGTTCCCTTATACTTTCCGGTATTGGAAAGCGTGAAGGAAATCTTTATTTGGTCGTCAAGTCCGTACTCGGCCTTGTCCAAGGAAGGCTGAGAATAAGCGAAAGTAGTATAACTAAGGCCGAAACCGAAGGGGAAGAGCGGATAGGCGCCGTAGTCCAGGTAATAGGAAGTATTACCCAGGGACGTCTGTCCGGCTTCCAGCTCGATGTCTTCCAGCAGCGTTTCGCCGTTGTAAGGGCGGCCGGTCATATTATGGTTATAGTACATAGGAGCCTGGCCCACGGTACGCAGGAACGTGATGGGGGTCTTGCCGGAAGGGTTGGCCTCTCCGGTGAGGAGGTTGGCCAGGGCCGGACCGCCCATAGTACCGGGATGGAAGCTGTAAAGCAGGGCATCCACGTTGGGGAGATCACGCTCGATGGTAAGCGGACGACCGGCCAGGATAACGGCCACGACGGGCTTGCCGGTGGCCTTGAGGGCGGCCAGCAGCTCGCTCTGGGAGCCTTTCAGGTTAAGGTCGGCCAGGCTGTGGGCCTCACCAGAGAGGATGGCTTCTTCTCCCAGGAAGGCCAGTACTACGTCGGCAGCGCGGGCGGCGGCCACCACATCGTTGAAGTTCTGGCGTTTTTCACGGCTGTACTTTAAGCCGGGGACAAAGCTCACCTGACCGGGGAAACGCTCCTGAAGGGCCTTCAGCGGGGTTACGCTGTGCTCCTTCTGGCCATCAAAGGCCCAGGTGCCCAACTGCTCGTAGGGAGCATCGGCCAGGGGGCCGGTAACCAGGATGCGGCTCTTTCCCTGAAGGGGAAGGATGCCGTCATTCTTAAGGAGGATGGCCGATTCTTCGGCGGTCTTCTGAGCGGCAGCCAGGTGCTCGGGGGCGTACTGGACGGCCTTGGCGGCCTCTACGTCCACGTAGGGATTCTCAAACAGGCCCAGCAGCACTTTCACGCGCAGGATATTGCGGACGGCATTGTCAATGGTGCTTTCCTTCACGGCGCCGCTCTTTACCAGTTCTTCCAGGTGAGAGAGGAAGCCGAAGGTCATCATATCCATATCCACGCCGGCGTTCACGGCCTTTTCGGCCACATCCTTGCGGTCCACGCCAAAGCCGTGGTTGATCATTTCTCCCATAGAGTTCCAGTCGGTGACCACCAGACCGTCAAAGCCCCATTCGTCTCTCAGAACCTGCTTCACCACAAAGGCATTGCCCGTGGAGGGTACACCGTCGTTGTCGTTGAAGGAGGTCATAAGCGTCATAGCCCCGGCCTTTACGGCAGCCTCGAAAGGAGGAAGGTAGATGTTGCGGAGCTGGCGCTCGGTGAGGAAGGTGCTGTTGTAGTCACGGCCGCCTTCTGCGGCGCCATAACCCACAAAATGCTTGATGCAGGCAGCCATGGAGGTGCTGTCCAGCTCGGTACCCTGGTAACCGTTTACCATAGCCACGGCCATACGGGAATCCAGGTAGGTGTCTTCTCCGCTGCCCTCGGCAATGCGGCCCCAGCGGGGGTCACGGGCAATATCCAGCATGGGCGAGAAGGTCCAGCGGACACCCTGGGAAGTGGCTTCCAGGGCAGCGATACGGGCTCCCTCCTCTACCAGAGCCGGGTCAAACGTAGCGGCCAGACCCAGCGGAATGGGGAAAACCGTATGGAAACCGTGAATCACATCGCGGCCCACCAGGATGGGGATGCCCAGGCGGGATTCTTCCACGGCCAGACGCTGGAATTCGTTGAGTTTCACGGGATCCACCTCAGTCAGGATGGAGCCCACCTGACCTTTGCGGACGGCCTCGGCATAATTGGCCACGTCGCCTCCGGCAGAGACCTGGTTCATCTGGCCAATCTTTTCGGCCAGGGTCATTTTGCTCAGCAAAGCCTCAACGCGGCTCTCCACGGCAGCATCGGCCCCGATGGTGCCCGCCTTTTTCTGGTTGCAGCCCAAGGCAAGCACCAGGATGGCCGAAAGAAATAGGTATTTAGTACGTTTCATATATCCTTTCCAGTTGAAATCCAAATAAAAATGGATTCCGATTTTATTGGTTAAACTTTAATTTATTTATATCCAAGGCCTTACAGCCAAAAATATTTTTCTCCATGTTTGCGTTGGTACGCGTAACTCTGCG
>JAEEQI010000018.1 GCA_016285215.1 Bacteroidales bacterium
TTGCCCCTGAAACCTAGGAAATTTCATTGCAACGCACCGGATAAGTCAGTGAATGTCTGCGCTTTGGCGTGGACTGGACTTATCTAGTGTTGCGGGCTTCCTAGGGCCTCAGGGCATGGATATTTGAAGGTCCATGCCTTTTTTGTGCCCTGTCCCGCCTGCCCGAGATAAGTTGCAAGTGCCAGAAAGCGCAGCTTATGGCCAATACCAACCGGAACCTGCACAAGGCGAAGGCGGCTAAGAATGACGAATTCTACACTCAGCTCTCGGATATTGAGAACGAGCTCAAGCACTATCGTTCTCATTTCCAGGGGAAAACCGTCTTGTGTAATTGTGATGACCCCCGTGTCAGTAACTTTTTCAAGTACTTCACTCTCAATTTTGAAGTTCTTGGATTGAAGAGGGTGATAGCTACCTGTTATAAGAATTTGGAGCCCGACTTATTCTCCCAGAACAATAGCGAGAAGGCTGTCTATATTGTTTATGAAGGAGACAGAAACGGAAACAAAGTTCCTGACACCTCTGAGATGCAGGTTGTAGAATTGAAGGGGGACGGAGATTTTCGAAGTGAAGAATGCATTAAGCTATTAAAAATGGCGGATATAGTTTGCACGAATCCGCCCTTTAGCCTTTTCCGCGAGTATTTGGCGCAGTTAATTGAACACCAGAAGCAGTTCTTAATCATTGGAAGCATGAATGCACTTTATGAGATTTCTGTCTTCCCTTTGATTAAGGATAATAAAATGTGGCTGGGTTATAATAATGGAGATATGAGCTTTAAGGTCCCGGATCATTATGAAGCGAGAGAAACCCGTTTTTGGATTGATGATGCCGGGCAGAAATGGCGCAGTTTGGGGAATATCGCTTGGTACACCAACCTGGAGCACAAAAAGAGACATGAAGATCTTATATTATATAAGACTTACACTCCTGAAGAATACCACAAATATGACAATCTGGACGCGATCAACGTGGATAGGTATTCTGAAATACCCTGCGACTATGACGGGATGATGGGGGTGCCGGTTTCCTTCTTGACAAATTATTGTCCAGAGCAGTTTGAAATCTTGGGCATCTGCCGCATCCCGGAATACATTGAGCAACTTGGCATTAAACGGATAGGTGAGGAGTGGATGGCAAAATACCGAGCTGCAGGTGGGACGGGGCACTATACTGCTAATATGAGAGATCTTGTTATGACTGAGAATGGCAAGCCTCGCGCAATCTATTCAAGAATAATAATCCGTCGAAAGAAATGACCATTGATCTTCACGAAATCACCATCCGGGATCTTTTCAACGGCTATGAGGATAGCCAGGAAGAAGGCGTGGTGGCCTACGGTGGCCGCCTGGACGTCCGGCCCAAGTATCAGCGCGAATTCGTCTATACCGGCAAACAGAGGGAGGAAGTCATCAACACAGTCCGCCATGGCTTCCCTCTCAACATCATGTATTGGGTGAAGAAGGAGGATGGCAACTTCGAAGTCCTGGACGGACAGCAGCGGACCATCTCCATCTGTCAGTACCTGAACAATGACTTTTCTATCGGCGAGAAGTATTTCCATACCCTCACCGACGACCAGCAGGCTCAGATACTGGACTATAAACTGATGGTCTATTTCTGCGAGGGAACGGACTCTGAGAAGCTTGACTGGTTCAAGATTGTGAACATCGCCGGGGAGAAACTGTCGGACCAGGAACTCCGCAACGCCGTTTACACCGGCGCCTGGCTCACCGACGCCAAGCGACACTTCTCAAAGACGAACTGTGCCGGCATCGGCCTTGGTGATAAATACGTCCGGGTGGAGGTGAATCGGCAAGGTCTGCTGGAGCTGGTGCTCAAATGGATCTCCGGCGGGAATATCGAGCAGTATATGGCCGACCATCAGCACGACCCCAACTGCAACGAGCTCTGGCTCTACTATACCAGCGTCATCAACTGGGTCAAGACCATCTTCCCCACCTACCGCAAGGAGATGAAGGGCCTGCCTTGGGGTGAGATTTACAATGAGTTCGGCAAAAAGCCGCTGGACACGGCTGCCCTGGAAGACAAGGTGGCAGCACTGATGCAGGATCCTGAGGTGCAGAAGAAATCCGGTATCTACCAGTATGTCCTCACCGGCAACGAAAAGTTCCTGAATCTGCGCACCTTTGATGATGCCGTGAAGCGCGAGGTGTATGAGCGCCAAGGCGGCATATGCCCCCACTGCGTGAAGGAGCACAGGGAGAAAACCCACTGGGAGATAGAAGAAATGGAGGCTGACCACATCACTCCTTGGATAGAAGGCGGTAAGACCGTTGCCGAAAACTGCCAGCTGCTATGCGTAGAGCACAACAGGCGCAAAAGCAGCAAATGAGCATTAATCATCCTTTGCCACAGGGAAGAACTGGTTAACTTGCTCCAACGGAATGGAAAGCACTTGGGCAATCTGTTTGTTGTTGCTCAACAGTTCGGCCTTCATCCTTCTTGCGGCGGCCAGACGTTGGTCCGGCGTCAGAAGTTTCACGGTCTGTACTTTGTTCCAGTCGGCCACAATCCGGAACACGTCTTCGTTGGGAAGCAGGATGGTCTCCCCAATCCAACGGGCCGTTTCCGCGTCGGACTCCACCTTGCGGGAGAGGAGGCGGAAATACTGGTGTGCCGATTCAAAGAACACTTCGGCCCGCTTGTAATCTACAAAGCAGGAGCGGAGAATCATGCCGTCCAGCACGTGGTACTCCTGGGGAAGCACTGTGTCCCGTTGCCGGGTGATGTTCCTTTTCTCCCGGAATGTCAATTGATTAAAAGGGGTTCCGGTATTGTAATAGCACAGGTTATCATTAAACATCAACTGTGCCCCGCTCCATTTGTATCCGGTTGGCGTGCAGTTTCTTCCTGCAACGTAGGGGTTCCGGGAAATATAGAGGATGGCATTCCGAAGATTCTGTAAGTTCAGGATAGGCTTCACATGAATCTCCCATTTGGCGAGGGAAGGATTTCCCTTGGCCAGCTGATACCTTGACATGGCTTTTCTGAGGCGCTCTGTGAATAGTATGACCAATTCCTCGGGGCCCTCCATTACAAAATGGAGGTGGTTGTTCATCTCCACATCGTTTAACAGATGGATTCCCAAGCCGGCAAGAGCCACGGCTATCATGTTGGTGCCATCCATAAACTCGCGGTCGCTGGTAAACAGCAGCCAGGGAAGATTCTCCGTGGTCACCATAAAGAAAGGACCACCTTCCTGAAACAGTTTTTCACACTGATTTTCCTTATCCCAATAACTCATAGTCTTTTTATGCAAAGAAACGGATGATTATCGGTGTAAAAAAGGTTTCACACCCTTAATTGCAAAAAGGGGCCTCCAGGTATCTGTAGGGGCTCTCAGTTCTTTATTAAAGTTCACAAACTGGCCGAAAAACCTGCTCGGTGAGTGCTGAGGCCCTCTGGTGCTCACGGACCGGCCGAAAGTAGAGCTCGGTAAGCGCTGAGGCCCTCTGGTGCTCACGGAGTGTTGGAGTATTCGGCGCGGGGTTTGTCGGAAAGGAGGGGGATGGGGGAAGTAGGGCACAAATTTTTCAGTATCTGCAAAGAAAGTTGTATCTTTGTAGATACTAAAAATTAGTTGGTCTATGCCCCATGCAGTTGGGCACATCGCGCAGGTCGTGGGACCGGTTGTAGATGTGCATTTTAACATATCGGCCCGTAGCGCCGAGGTAGAGCTCCCCCGAATTGAAGACGCCCTCCTGGTCACCCGTCCCGACGGAAAAGACCTGGTCCTGGAAGTACAGCAGCACATTGGTGAAGACACCGTGCGCTGCATTGCTATGGACTCCACGGACGGCCTCAGCCGCGGCCTGGAAGTCCGTAATACCTTCAAGCCCATTGCTATGCCCGTGGGTTCCCAGATCCGCGGCCGCGTGATGAACGTAACCGGAGAGGCCATTGACGGTATGCAGGAGCTGGGCAGGGAAACCACCCTTCCCATTCACCGGGACGCCCCCAAGTTTGAAGACCTCACCACCAGCCAGGAAGTGCTGTTCACCGGCATCAAGGTCATTGACCTGCTGGAGCCTTACCTCAAGGGCGGTAAGATTGGTCTGTTTGGCGGCGCCGGTGTGGGCAAGACCGTGCTCATCAAGGAGCTCATCAACAACATTGCCAAGGCGCACAACGGTTTCTCCGTGTTCGCCGGCGTGGGTGAGCGTACCCGTGAAGGCAACGACCTGTTGCGGGAAATGATTGAATCCAACGTTATCCGTTACGGAGAAGCTTTCAATAAAGCTATGGAAGAGGGCCGATGGGACCTTTCCCTCGTGGACCCCAAGGAGCTGGAAAAGAGCCAGGTGTCTATGGTCTTCGGCCAGATGAACGAACCCCCGGGAGCCCGTTCCAACGTGGCCCTGAGCGGTCTTACCCTGGCCGAGAGTTTCCGTGACTCGGACTCCGGAGCCGGTCCCCGCGATATCCTCTTCTTCATTGACAACATCTTCCGTTTCACCCAGGCCGGCTCTGAGGTCTCGGCCCTTCTGGGACGTATGCCTTCGGCCGTGGGTTACCAGCCCACCCTGGCCACGGAAATGGGTAAGATGCAGGAGCGCATTACCTCCACCAAGGACGGATCCATCACTTCGGTACAGGCCGTTTATGTGCCGGCCGATGACCTGACCGACCCCGCTCCCGCCACCACCTTCGCCCACCTGGATGCCACCACGGTGCTCAGCCGTAAGATCACGGCCCTGGGTATCTACCCGGCCGTGGATCCGCTGGAATCCACTTCCCGTATCCTGGATCCCAACATTGTGGGTGAGGCCCACTACAACACCGCCCAGCGCGTGAAGCAGATTCTCCAGCGCAACCAGGAACTGCAGGACATCATTGCCATCCTGGGTATGGACGAGCTTTCAGACGAAGACAAGACCACCGTCAACCGCGCCCGCCGCGTACAGCGCTTCTTGAGCCAGCCCTTCTTTGTGGCCGAACAGTTCACGGGCGTTCCCGGCGTGATGGTCTCCATCGAAGACACCATCAAGGGTTTCAATATGATTATGGACGGAGAGGTGGACTACCTCCCCGAGCAGGCTTTCCTGAACGTGGGCACCATCGAGGATGCCATTGCCAAGGGTGAAGCCATTCTGGCAGCAGCCAAATAATGGACGAGATTCAGCTTCATATCCTGAGCCCCGAGGGGACGCTGGTCAAAAAGGCCGTGTCACTGGTGACACTGCCGGGCGTGGTGAGCCCGTTCACCGTGCTCAAGGACCACGCCGCCCTGGTGACCGCCCTGGTGGAAGGAGACATCCGCTACGTTGCCAGTGACAAGGAAGAGCGTCTCCACATCCAGGAAGGCTTTGTGGAAGTCCGCGACAACCAAGTAAAAGTCTGCGTTGAGGTATGATCCTCATTTTCCTCATATCGTTATTATTCCTTCAAGGAGATACACTCGGCCTTGCAGGCCTTGGTATGACAAACGAAGCCGCTGTCATACCGAGCGAAGCGAGCGTATCTCATGAAGAGGAACTTGATATAGCAGAGATTATCTTCGAGCACATTGGGGACGAGTATGAGTGGCACATTACGGAGTGGAAGGGCAAGGCCATTGCCATTCCGCTGCCCTGTATTGTGATTGAGAACGGCGTGCATATCTTTACGGCGCACCACGCGGAGGAGAATGGGTATACGTTCAATGAGAACGGGAAACTGGTGAATGCCCAGACCGGCCAACGGCCGCTGGACCTGTCCATTACCAAAAACGTACTGGCGCTTATGCTGAGTACGCTGCTGCTGCTGGTTGTAGTGCTATGGACGGCCCGCTGGTACAAGAGGCACGACGCCCTTCAGGAGGCCCCCACGGGCCTTGCGGCCGCTATGGAGCCCCTTATTATGATGGTGCACGAGATGGCCAAGGAGAATATCGGCCCGGATTACCGGAAGTTCTCTCCCTACCTTTGCATGGCCTTCCTGTGGATCCTGTTCAACAACTTCCTGGGCATCCTGCCCTTCTTCCCCGGAGGCGCCAACCTCACGGGCAACATCGCCATTACGCTGGTACTGGCCTTGTTCACCTTCTTCACGGTGAACCTGAACGGTACCAAACATTATTATAAAGAGATTTTTGCCCCGGACGTTCCGGGCTTCCTCAAACCCATTATGCCGGTGATCGAGGTCTTCAGTACCTTTATGAAACCGGTCTCCCTCACCATCCGTCTGTTTGCCAATATGCTGGCCGGCCATATCATGATCCTGTCCATGGTGTGCATCATCTTCATCGTGGCCAAGTACGGCCCTCTCCTGACAGGCAGCATGACGCTCATATCCGTTCTCTTCGGCGTGTTCCTGGATGCGCTGGAGTGCCTGGTTGCCTTTATCCAGGCCTATGTATTTACCATGCTCAGCTCCATTTATATCGGACTGGCACGGGCTCATGAAGAATAACTTTTAAACTATTGATATTATGATTCTTTCCGCTATCCTTCTTCAAGCTGCCGCAGGTGCAATGCTCGGCAAGGCCGGTGCTGCACTGGGCGCTGCTATCGCTGCCATTGCTGCCGCCATCGGTATCGGCAAAATTGGCAAATCCACTATGGAAGCCATTGCCCGTCAGCCGGAAAGCGCCGGTAACCTGCGTACATCCATGATCATTGCCGCCGGTATGGTGGAGGGCGCCGCCCTGTTCGCCATCATCGTGGCCCTGCTTGCCATCCTCATTAAGTAAGTATGAACCTGATTACGCCCGATTTCGGCCTTCTTTTCTGGATGGTCGTTATCTTCGGCCTTGTGTTCTTCCTCCTCGCGAAGTTCGGATTCCCGATCATCACGGATATGGTGGATCAGCGCAGTGCCAAGATACAGCAGTCCCTGAAGGATGCCGACGAAATTGAGGCGCGTATGGCGAAGTGGAAGGTAGAGCACGCCCAAATGCTGGAGCAGACCCGCCGGGAACAGAGTGCCATCCTCAAGGAGGCAACGGAAACCAAGGCCAAGATAGTGGCCGATGCCAAGCAGCAGGCCAAAGAAGAGGCCGATAAACTGCTGGCCGAAGCCAAGCTCCAGATAGCGGCCGAAAAGGAGAGCGCCCTGCGCGACGTGCGCAAGGAAATTGCCCTCCTGAGCGTAGAAGTGGCTCAGAAAGTGCTCCGTCGCGAGCTCTCCGACGAAGGCAGCCAACGCGCCTTCCTGGATAAGCTGGTAGACGAAGCCGGACAGGCAGATATCCGCTCATGAACCGCAGCATCGTCATAACGCGCTATGCCACCGCGCTGGTGAAGTATTGCCGGGAGACCGGCCAGGGAGAGGTTGTATGCTCCGAGGCCGAGACCCTGGAGCGGGCCCTTTTCAAGGTGCCCGAGCTCAGGCGTATGGTCACGGCGGCCGACGACGTGATAAGTCCCTTTGACAAGAAAAAGCTCCTGCAGACCGCTCTGGGAAACCGGATGTCGCCGGAACTGAGCCGGTTCCTTACGCTGCTCAACCAGAACAGCCGTATGAATCTGGTAGAAGATATTCTGAGGGATTTCATCACTATGTATCGGCGCAGCATCGGCATCCGCAAGGCCCATCTCACCACCGTTAGCGAACCTTCCGAGCGCCTGCTTCAGCGCCTGAAGGACCTGGTCCGGCAAAAGACCGGGGACGATGTGATCTTTGAAGTAGAAGTGGATCCCAATCTTATTGGCGGCTTTGTCCTGGATTTGGACGAGTTCCTTATGGACGCCAGCGTCAAGCACCAGTTGGACCAGATCCGCGAACAGTTTATTGAAAGAAACAGAAGAATAATCTAATGGCAACTAGTCTCAAACCCAGTGAAGTGAGCGATATCCTGTTAGGGCAGCTCCAAGATATGAAAAACGATCTCCAGTTTGAGGAGATTGGCAAGGCCCTGCAGGTGAGTGACGGCGTCGTGCGCATCTACGGCCTGGACCATGCCGAAGCCGGCGAACTGCTGGACTGCGGCAACGGCGTCATGGCCGTGGTGATGAACCTGGAGATCGACAACGTGGGCGCCGTGCTCATGGGCCCCACGGATCACGTGAAGGAGGGTATGGTGGTGCGCCGTACGGGCCGCATCGCTTCCATTGGCGTATGCGACAAACTGCTGGGCCGCGTGGTGGATCCGCTGGGAGCTCCCCTGGATGGCCTCGGCCCCATTGACGGAGACAAGATTGATATGCCGCTGGAGCGCAAGGCTCCGGGCGTCATCTTCCGCCAGCCGGTGAGCGAGCCGCTGCAGACGGGCCTCAAGGCCATTGACGCTATGATTCCCATTGGTCGCGGTCAGCGTGAGCTCATCATTGGTGACCGCCAGACGGGTAAGACGGCCATTGCCATTGATACCATCATCAACCAGCGCCAGGCCTACGAAGCCGGCGACCCGGTTTACTGCATTTACGTAGCCATCGGCCAGAAGGGTTCCACCGTTGCTTCCATTGTGAAGACCCTGCGTGAGCACGGTGCTATGGATTATACCGTGGTGGTGGCTGCCACGGCTTCCGACCCTGCCGCCCTGCAGTACTATGCTCCCTTTGCCGGAGCCGCCATTGGCGAGTACTTCCGTGACACGGGCCGTCACGCCCTGGTGGTGTACGACGACCTCTCCAAGCAGGCCGTGGCCTACCGTGAGGTATCCCTCATCCTCAAGCGCCCCTCGGGCCGTGAGGCATACCCCGGCGATATCTTCTACCTGCACAGCCGTCTGCTGGAGCGCGCCGCCCGCATCATCGACCAGCAGGAGGTGGCAGAGAAGATGAACGACCTCCCGGCCGCCCTCAAAGACAAGGTCAAGGGTGGCGGTTCCCTTACCGCCCTGCCCATCATCGAGACGCAGGCCGGTGACGTTTCGGCCTATATTCCCACCAACGTGATTTCCATCACCGACGGTCAGATTTACCTGGAACAGGGCCTCTTTAACCAGGGTGTCCGTCCCGCCATCAACGTGGGTATTTCCGTGTCCCGCGTGGGTGGCAGCGCCCAGGTCAAATCTATGAAGAAAGTGGCCGGTACCCTTAAGATTGACCAGGCCCAGTGGGCCGAGCTGGAGGCCTTCTCCAAGTTCTCGTCCGATGTGGACAAAGTCACCGAACTGGCCCTGGATAAAGGCCGAAAGAACAACCAGCTGCTCATTCAGCCCCAGTACAGCCCTATGCCCGTGGGAGAGCAGGTGGCCATCCTCTTCTGCGGCACGCGCGGTCTTATGAGAGACATTGCCATTGACGCCGTGCGTCCTTTCCAGGAAGCTTTCCTGGGCCGTCTCCGCGCCACGCACCAGGCCGATGTCATTGACCAGCTGGGTGCCGGAAAGCTTACCCCGGAGATTGAAAAGATCCTTACAGAAACCGCTGCCTCCGTTATCCTGACCCTCAAGTAATGCCCACACTGAAGGAAATAAAGGGCCGGATTGGGTCGGTCAAGAGTACGCTGAAGATTACTTCGGCTATGAAGCTCGTGTCCAGTGCCAAACTGCGCAAGGCGCAGGTGGCCATTGAGGCTATGCGACCGTACGAAGAGGCGCTGCAGGGCATCCTGGCTTCCGTAAAGATTCCCGGTCAGGAGGTCGTTAAGCCCGAGACCGAGGGCGTCGTGCCCGACACTAACCAGGCATCCAAGCCCACGGCCATTGTGGCTATGGCCTCCAACTCCTCGCTTTGCGGCGGGTTCAACTCCAACATCATTGCCAAGGTGCGCGGCGAGCGCCACCCCGGAGACGTGGTGTTTTCGGTGGGCCGAAAGATGGCCGACGCCATGCGCCGCGACGGCTTCCCCAGCCCCGAGGACCTGAACGACCTGGTAGAGCACCCGGCCTACAGCCCTGCCGCCGCCCTGGTGGAAAAACTGGCCCACGAGGTGGAAGAAGGCCGCTACGCCCGTGTGCTGTTGGTATACACCCACTTTGTCTCCACCGCCCGTCAGGTTCCAGTAGCCGAACAACTGTTTCCGGCGGTTGCTGTCATACCCGACACCGATCCCGTCATGCCCGGCTCCGACCGGGTATCTGAGGACGTTCTCATTGAGCCCGGCAAGAAGGAGCTGCTGGAAAGCCTCCTTCCCAAGACCCTCAAGCTCAAGCTGTATGCAGCCCTGCTGGACAGTGCTGCGGCCGAGCACGCGGCCCGTACCGTGGCTATGCAGACGGCCACCGATAACGCCGAGAACCTCCTCTCCGAACTCACCCTCCAGTACAACAAGGGTCGTCAGCAGAAGATTACCGCAGAAATTCTGGACCTCGCCGGCGGACAGACTGAATAGTTTTATTATCTTTGTGGAAAGCGACCACAAAGATGAAAACTTATATCCAAGAAAATAAACAGCGCTTTTTTGACGAGCTGTTTTCCCTCCTTCGCATTCCTTCCATCAGCGCCAAACCGGAGCATAAGCCGGATATGTACAAGTGTGCCCAGCGGCTGGTAGAGCTTCTCAAGGAAGCCGGGGCCGACGACGCAGCCGTGTACGAGACCGCCGGCCATCCCGTGGTGTATGGATACAAGAATATTGGTGCGCCCAAGACCGTGCTGGTCTACGGCCACTACGACGTCCAACCCCCGGAGCCCCTGGAGAAATGGCGCACAGACCCCTTTGAGCCCGTTCTGGCCAAAGATCCCGCTACCGGCGAGGACGCCATCTACGCCCGCGGCGCCAACGACGACAAGGGTCAGCTGTTTATGCACCTGAAGGCCTTCGAGTTCCTCCTCAGGACAGGCCAGCTCAAGCACAACGTCAAGTTCATCTTCGAAGGCGAGGAAGAAATTGGCAGCGGCTCCCTGCCCGCCTGGGTAGAAGCCCACAAGGATTTGTTAAAGGCCGATGTGATTCTGGTCTCCGATACCACTATGATTAGCGAGAAGGTGCCGTCCATCAACTGCGGTATGCGCGGTCTGGCGTATCTGGAAGTGAAGGTGACCGGTCCCAACAAAGACCTCCACTCGGGCCATTACGGCGGCGCCGTGGCCAATCCCATCAACGAGCTTTGCGCCCTCATAGCCTCCCTCCACGATGAAGACGGCCGTGTCACTATCCCCGGCTTCTACGATGACGTAGTGGAACTGAGCGCAGAGGACAGGGCCCTTCTGAACAAGGCCCCCTTCGATATGGAAGAGTATAAGCACTTCCTGGATATCAACGAGGTCAAGGGAGAAAAGGGTTACACCACCCTGGAGCGTACCGCCATACGGCCCTGCCTGGATGTCTGCGGCATCTGGGGCGGCTACACGGGCGTCGGTGCCAAGACGGTGCTGCCTTCCGTGGCGCACGCCAAGGTGTCTATGCGTCTTGTGCCCTGGCAGACTTCGGCCAAAATTACCAAACTGTTCCAGGAGCACCTGCAGCGCATTGCTCCGCCGTACATCAAAGTGGAAGTCTCGCCCTGCGAAGGCGGAGACGGCTTCCTCATTCCCATCAGCTCGCACGCCTACCAGGCGGCCTCCAAAGCTATGGCCGATGTCTATGGCATTGAGCCCGTCCCGGCCCGCGGCGGCGGCTCCATTGCCATCCTGGCCGATATGCAGCGCATTCTGGGCATTGATCCGCTCCTGATGGGCTTCGGCCTGGAGCGCGATACCATCCATTCGCCCAACGAGAGCTATCTGCTGCGTCAACTCTTCGCCGGAATGGAATCGATTGTTGGATTTTATAAGTATTATTAGCAGTTTTTACAGAAAAGTGTTACCTTTATAAGCTAAAACTGAATAAAATGAAAGAATTCCTTCAGTCGCTGGGAACCTGGAAGTTCTGGAAAGAGTTCATTATTATGTCGGTGGCTATGCTCATTGCCGCCGCGGCCGTGTACTATTTTCTTATGCCCAGCAACCTGATCATCGGTTCCATCACCGGTCTGTCTATGGTCATCTCCGGCCTCTTCGGCCTGGCAGGGATAACAGTAAAGGTCTCCGTGGTGGTGACCGTCATCAACGCCATCCTGCTGGTGCTGGCCTGGCTTCTGATTGGTGCGGAGTTTGGCGCCAAAACGGTGTATACGGCCCTGATCCTGGGTCCCTTCATTGAGTTCTGGGAAAAAGTGTATCCGGTGAGCCGCATTATGGAACCCGGTGCCACGTCCCTGATGGGAGACCCTTGGTTTGACCTCCTGTGCTTTGTGCTCATCCTCAGCGCCTCCCAGACCATTCTGTTCAACATCAACGCCTCCACCGGCGGTCTGGACATCCTGGCCAAGATTGTGAACAAGTACCTCCACTTTGACATTGGTACGTCCGTCACGGTGGCCGGCGCCCTCATCTGCTGCACCGCCTTCTTCATCAACCCGTTCCGCCTGGTAATCATCGGTATCATCGGCACCTGGATCAATGGCCTGGCCCTGGATTATTTCACCGCCAGCCTGAACCGCCGCAAACGCGTCTGCATCATTTCTTCCAGGTACGAGGAAATTAGAAAATACATTATTGAAGAGCTGCAGCGCGGCTGCTCCCTCTACAATGTGACCGGTGGCTACAACGGCCATCAGAACATTGAGATCCAGGCCCTCCTTACCAAGCAGGAGTTTGCCACCCTGATGAATTATCTCAAGAAGAACGACATCCACGGATTCATCACCGCCGGCAACGTGAGCGAGATTTACGGAGACTGGAATCAGAAGAAAAAGAAGAAAAAACAATAATTTTTTCGCCGTTTGCCAATTTTGGCACGGTATTGGAATAATGTGGTATCAGACATAAATATTGATACCTTACTATAAATCCCGCAGCCAATTGTGAAATTCGCTAGCGGGAATTTCTTTTTTTGTATCTTTGTCTTCATTATGATAAAGGCAATTGTATTTGACATAGGAGGGGTACTCGTTGGTCTGGATTTGGGCCGATGCATAACCGCTTTCCGCGACAGATTGGGCTTTGCCCGCATTACGGACTTGCTGGACCCCTGCCACCAGAAAGGCATCTACGGAGATATGGAGGAGGGCAAGGTGAGTGCCGATGCTTTCCGCGCCTATGTGCTGGCCGCTTCCCGTCCCGGCACCAAGCCCGAAGATGTGGACTGGTCTATGGGTCAGCTCCTGGCCGGTGTGGATCCGCGTACCGCGGAGGTGGTGAAGGAACTCCGGGAGCGCTATCCGCTGTATCTGCTTTCCAACAACAACCCCATCTCGATGCCCTTCTGCCTCAAGGCTCTTAAAGAGGCCGGGCTGGATCCGGATATCACCTTCAAGGAGCAGTTCATCTCCTGCGAAATGAAGTGCCTCAAGCCTTCGGCCCGTTTCTATCAGGAGGCCGTGCGGCGCATTGGCCTTCCCGCCGGGGAAATCCTGTTTATTGACGACAACGAGGCCAACGTGGAGGGTGCCCGGGCTGTGGGCCTGCAGGCACGTCTCTTCATTCCCGGCACCGATATGGGAGACCTCTTAGCAGATTTGTAATGTCCCTCTTTTCCTACTTTCGCATCAGTAAGCCTTCGGCCGCCAAAGTGCCGGAAGGGGAGGTGGACGCCTCCTACAGGCGCTTTCGTGAGCGCACCTTCTGGGGCGTGACCGTGGCGTATACCCTGTACTACGTGTGCCGGGGAACGCTGGGCGTGGTCAAGCAGCCGCTCATTGACGGCGGCGTGCTCACGGCGGGGCAGCTGGGCCTCATTGGGTCGGCCTTCTACTTTGTATATGCGGTAGGAAAGTTTACCAACGGTTTTATAGCCGACTATTGCAACATCCGGCGCTTTATGGCGGCGGGTATTGGCGTTTCGGCCCTTATCAATCTCATTCTGGGTATCCTTGGGCTGCTGGGAACGCCGCTGGGCCTGGGTTCCCTCTTTGTCTTTGTGGCTTTCCTGCTGCTATGGGGCGTGAACGGCTGGATGCAGTCTATGGGATCGCCTCCCGGCACCATCAGTCTGTCGCGGTGGTTCCCGCTCAAGCAGCGCGGTACCCGGTACAGCATTTTCAGCTCTACCCCTCAGCTTGGCAAGTCCGTTTCTATGGTGATGACGGGCTTTATCGTGGCGGCGGTGGGCTGGCAGTGGGGCTTCCTGGCGGCGGCTGTGGCGGGGGTTATGGGCCTGGTTATTTCCCTGGTCTTTATCTCCGATACGCCCGAGAGCGAAGGTCTTCCCTCCGTGCAGGAACTCTCCGGAGAGCCGGTGCGGGAGATGGACAAAAAGCCCACGCGGGAGCTCCAGAAATGGGTTTTCCGGCATCCGGGCATTTGGGTCATTGCCATTTCTACGGCTTTCCTTTATATTACCCAGCACGCGGTGAGCGACTGGGGCGTCCTCTTCCTGCAGAAGCAGAAGGCGTTCTCGCTTAGCAGCGCTGCGCAGATTATCGGTTATGCCGAAGCGTTCGGTATCACGGGAAACCTCCTGGCGGGCTGGCTGTCGGACCGCGTGTTTGGCGGCAACCGCGTGAGGCCTGTAGTGCTGGCGGGTATTCTGGCCGTGGCTTCCCTGTTTGGCTTCCTGTTCCTGGAAGGCGGCTTTGCTTTGAATATGGTGTTTGTGGCCGTGTTCAGCTTCTCCTTCAGCATTGTATTCTGCATTGTGGCGGGCCTTATGGCGCTGGATTTTGTGCCCCGCAAGGCCACCGGCGCAGCTTTGGGCATTGTGGGTATCTCCAGCTATGCCGCTGCGGGTCTGCAGAGTACGGCCAGCGGTTTTCTCATTGGCGGCTTTATGGAACAGGGCGTATACAACTTTACCCCCGTATCCATTTTCTGGATCGTGGCCTGTCTGCTGGCATTTGTACTGCCGGTTATTGGCTGGAAATATCTGAGAAAATAGCTTTCCTGTAACGGACCGTCAAGTACGCTGCCCTTATGACCAGATGCATAAAGTACGCGGCCATAAGAAGGTGTATGGCGGTCTCGGGAGTTGAGGCGTAGCGCTCTCCGGCAAACCAGACGGCAAAGAACCCAATGGCGCAAAGCAGCGTGCTGTTGCGGAGGTCTTTGGAGGCCGTGGCGCCAATGAAGATGCCGTCCCACACAAAGGCCGGGCAGCCTATGAGCGGCATCAGCAGCAACCAGGGCAGGAACTGCCGGCCGGCATCCACCACCACGGTGTCTTCCGTCATCAGGCGCAGGATGGGCGTTCCGCCGGCCCCGTAAGCCAGCATAAACAGGCCAGCCATAGCCATTCCCCAGAGGAAGGTCTGCCGCACGGTGGAGCGTACGCCTTCCTCGGACCCTTCGCCAATGAATTTGCCCGTAAGGGCCTCGCCGGCGTAGGCAAATCCGTCCGTGAAGTAGCTGAAGAACATCAGGAGCTTCATAAGGATGGCGCTCACCGCCAGCATCACGTCCCCATACCGGGCCGAAATGACCGTAAACCCAATATAAACCGCTATCATACCGATGGACCTTAGGAACAGGTCCCGGTTGAGGGCAAAGAAGCGGGGTTCGAGTCCGGCTTGACCGGAAATCTTCTTGGTCAGCTTAACGCCATACCGCCTGCGGGCGGCTATCAGACTGTAGAAGAAGCCGCTCCACTGGGCCAGGAAGGTGCCCAGGGCTATGCCGGGGAAGCCCATAAGCATACCCAGCACAATGGAGGCGCCAATGTTGATGCCGTTTACCAACAGGTCGGCGGTCATAGGCCTTACCGTGTCCTGCATACCAATGAACCAGCCCTTGAAGGCGAAGAGCGAGAGGGTGGCGGGCGCAGCCCAAATGCGGATGTAGAAGTACTGGGTGGCCAGTTTCTGAACCTCGGGGCTGCAGTCAATGAAGAGGAAAGCCAGCTGGATCACTACCCACTGAAGAGCGATGAGGGTAAGGCCGGAAAGGACGGCGATACGCAGGGCCCGTTGCAGGATGCTGCCTGTCTCGTCACCCCGGCCGTAGGCCTGCGCCGTGAGGCCGCCCGTTCCCACCCGCAGGAACCCGAAGTTCCAGTACAGCAGGTCAAAGAGCATAGCCCCAATGGTGATACCGCCAATGAGCGCAGCGGCCGAAGTCCCCTCCAGGTGCCCCGCCACGGCCATATCCACCATTCCCACCAGGGGAACGGTAATATTGGCAAAAATGCTGGGAATGGCCAGCCGCAGTATCTCGCGGTTGAGGTTCATCGGAATTTCTTGTCTTCCTCCAGCATACCCAGGTACGAGTTGTAACGCTCGGGGGAGATGAGACCGGCGTCAACCGCCGCCTTAACGGCGCAGCCGGGCTCGTGGGTATGCGTGCAGGGGGTGAAGCGGCAGTCGGCCGATGCCTTGAGCATCTCCGGGAAGTACTTGGCAATCTCTTCCTTTTCCACATCCACCAGGCCGAAGCCGCGGATGCCGGGGGAGTCAATGAGATAACCGCCGCCGCTGAGGGGATACATCTCGTAAAGGGAAGTGGTGTGCTTGCCTTGCAGATGGGCGGCCGAAATGGTGCCAATCTTGGGATCCAGGCTGGGGTCCAGCGCCTTGATGAGGGAGCTCTTACCCACGCCGGACTCTCCGGAGAACAGGTTCACGTGGTCCCGGCAGGCTTCGCGGATTTCTGCTATGCCTTCTCCGGTTTTGACGGAGGTTTCAATCACCTCGTAGCCGGCGCCCTCGTAGATGGACTTGAAATGAGCTATTTCCTCTGCTGCGGGTTCCCGGTACAGGTCCGTCTTGGACAAAACGATGGTGGCGGGAATGCCGTACAGCTCGCAGGTAACGAGGATGCGGTCCAGGAAGGGGAGCTTTATCTCGGGGAAGTACAGCGATACCACAATGTAGGCCCTGTCCACATTGGCGGCAATGATGTGCGCCTGGCGGGAGAGGTTGGTGCTGCGGCGGATCACGTAGTTCCGGCGGGGGAGAATCTCGGTGATGACGGCGCTGTCTCCGTCATCGGCCCATTCATACTTGACCTGGTCTCCTACGGCTATGGGGTTGGTGATTT
This sequence comes from Bacteroidales bacterium, assembly GCA_016285215.1. The sequence goes on from JAEEQI010000018.1 coordinate 16,782, forward strand.
CGCTGGCCTTGAGGCGCACCTTGCCGCGAAGCACGGCCGGGAACACGTCCCACGCCGGCAGCTCAGACAGCAAATAATGGCTGCCTGCATTCTTTACTACCGTTGCTTCACCGCATTTCATAGGTGCAAAGATAGTAAAATCTTACCAAGTGAGCGTTACCTGAACGCCATCGGGGTTGTTGGGGAAGCGGAGGAAGACCGTTTGGCTAAACTCGTCCCATTCAAATTCCCCATCTGTACCATTTACGGTCACAGCCACAGGTTTAGCGGGCAAAAGGATACGGGTTACATTAAAGGTCTCAGCAGGGCCTTTGCAGGTGTAGGAGAAGCTGTTCCCGCTGCGTTTTTCTTCATACGCCCGGCTGGCGGCAGCCAAAATGCAGGGCGCATTGCCGGCCTTCCGGACATCGTAAAACAGGGCCTGCGAACCCACCGGAACTTCACGGGCCGAATAGACCGGCAACGACGGGTCGTAGAGGTCGATGAGGCAACCTTGGGTCTGGAAAGGCCGGGCCCAAGGACCTTCGTCCATAACAGCGATAATCCGGTAGGGGCCGCGCTCCAGCGTAAGGGTATTGGCAGCATTAAGAGGACCCAGCAGGCTTTCTACGGCCTCCAGGAGCGGCTTTTCTCCTCCTTGGGCCCAAACGAAGTCCCTGGGATCCTGCCTTAAAATGCATACGGTTCCTTTGCCATAAGAGTAGGTACCGGCGGGCGCAGAAGCGGGTATCCCCATCAGTTCAAACAGATGGTCGGCCGGGGCTGCATAGTGATGGTCGCCGGTGTTCCACCATTCCTGCACCTGCTGGAAGGGGTCGCTGTCGGTGGCGCTGTAGAGGAGCTTACCGCCCCGCTTGACCCATTGGGCCAAATACTTGTGTGCCTCCGGGTCCAACGGCTTCATATTGGCGTAGCTCATCAGGAGCAGGCGGGTGCCGTCCAGTGCCTTGGGATAGCCCAGGTTCTCAATATGTGTGATTCCCACCGGGCTTCCGCTTTTGAGAAGAGGCATAGCCAGGCCGAAGAAATCAGACAGCGTAGAATCCCGCTGGAACATCAGGGAGTTGGCCATCAGGACGGAGATATCGGCCTTTCTTTCTGAAGCCTGGGGCATCTGTTGCAGGGCGTTGGTCATCACCTGCATCATAGAAGCATAGGGCGCCGGAATCCTGGACATCTCGGTGGAACCGGGGCTTACCCGATACAGCCGCTCGTAGATGCGGGCCGGCCAGGGCATAATTTCGTAATTGGCTACCTGGGGGTACAGCAGTTGGGCCGTGAAAGTGGCCTGGTAGTTTTTCTTGTAGTCCTCCCAGTCGCGGACACCGTCTTCAATGGGGTCGGTAAGGAGCCACAGGCTCCGTCCGGTGGGGGCCGTCATAGAGACCATACAGCCGTACTCCAGGAAGGCGGTTTCAAATACGCGTTCCTTGCGGACTCCGTTGTAGAAATTGAGTACGCGGGAGGTTCCGGTCCACACCTGGGCTATGTAGCCGTCCATACTTTCCATAGAAGCCAGGGAGGCCTCCGGACTCACAATCTGCCACTGGGTGTAGTTGATGAGCGAGTGGGTGGGGACGTAACATTTGATATCCCGCCCCAGGCTCTTCCCATATTCCTTGGCATAGGTGAAGGCCTCGTCCAGGGCCCGGTAATACAGGTGGTATTTGAGTTTGGAGGTGAGGTAGGTGGCTTCGGGAGACTCGTGTTGGGGGCGCCAGGGAGTACCGTAATAGGCTTCCCACTCCCGTTTGAAGGCTTCCGAATAACCGGCCGCCTTCCAGAACTCCGGCTCTTCCAGGAAGATGTGGTCCACGCCGGCATCTATCACCCTTTTGACAATCTGCTCCTTGAAATACTTCAGATAGTTTTCCGTGGGCACAATGTAGGGAACCATCTTTCCGTGCCACAGGGTATCTCCCTTGGCGTTCACCTGGCCTTCGTCCAGATGCATCAGCCCATCCCATCGGCCCGTAAAATAGTCCTGGTAGCCGCCCCAGGCTATGCCGGTCATAAAGTGGGTGTCGTAGCCCCGCTCCTGCCAGGAGGCCAGGCGGGACTCCAGCGTCTCGTTGACGCCGTAGACCATCACGGCATCGGCCCTTACATCTATGGTGGGCCTCCAGGGCTGGCTGGACTGGAAGGTGGTCTTTACGTCCTGTGGGCTGGCGCAGGCTGCCAGCACCAGCAGTATGGTTATTCCAATGTGTCTCATTAATAGAGTCCAACCTCTACAGAAACCCTACAGAACCTTTTGCAGGTAGGTGGAGAGGAGGTCGGCGTAGTGGACCATACCCATATCGGTGAGGTGGATGCAGTCCACGAAGTCTTCGGCCTGGGTCATACCCCCGGAGGGGACGTAGTAGATGTTCTTTTCACCGGCGGCCACCAGCTGCTCAAAGAGGGCCTTCTGGGCGGCGTTCTTCTTTCTGATTTCTTCTGCGATGGCCTTGTCCACAACACTGTGCGGGAAATAAGGGTCTTCCACAAAGAGGATGGGCACGTTGGGGTGCTTGTTACGCAGAATGCGGTAGAACTTTTCTCCGCGGGCCTCAATCTTGTCAGGCATAGCGTTGGGAACGTAATCCAGCACAAATACGGCGGGGTTCTGGACGCCGGCCATAAGTTCTGCAATCTCCAAATCCAGGAAGGCGTTGCCGCTGAAGCCCAGATTGATGACGGTGCGGTCAAAGCGGCGGGCCAGGATATTGGTGTGGGCCATGCCCGGACGGGAGGCGCAGCCACCCTGCAGGATGCTGGTGCCGTACATAACGATGGGACTGTCGGAGTGGGGGCTGTCCAGGATGGGCTGCTCAATGGTGTAGCCTTCCGGAACGCCCAGTTCCAGGGTCTTGATTTCGTCGTATAGGGCCAGGTAGAGCATATACTCGCGTTCCTCGGGCTCCATATTGGCTACCAGTTTGCGTTCCCGCTCGGTCTTGCCGGCCTTGCCCCACTGGAAACCGGAACCTACCGTCTTCCACTCTCCGTCCAGATAGGCGTAGAGGTCCAGGCCGCCCGTGCCGCAGTCTGTCATATGCGGCATATTGTTGCCCGTGTTGGTCCACTTGGCGTGGATCTCCGGGGCATCGGTGCGGAACCGGATGTACAGGCCCGAAGAGTTGGTGCCCAGGTTCCAGACGGCCTCGCGGGATACCCCGTGCAGGGATTCGGGAAGGCGGCGGTAGCGGGGGCCATCGGCCTGTGAAAATGCTTTACCATACACCGGGAAGGCCGATGCGTCTACATAAACCACATCCTGGCTCTGGGCCATCAGGCAGGCGGTCAGGAGGAATAACGATAGCAATAACTTTTTCATATAGCAAAATTACAAAAAAATACTTAAATTTGTTAAGCCTCGCCAAAGGTGAGGTATAACCACAGAAAAAACACAATATGACCGTAAATATTCAAATACATTATCGCGTATCCCTGGGGGAGACCATCCATCTCCGTCTGGGTAAGCGACGCATACCCATGGAGCCCACCCTGGGCGGCTTTTGGCAGATCATGCTAAACGGTCGGGACATCCACAACGGAGAGGTCTTTAACTTTGAGTTGGTGCGGGATGGAAAAGTTGTCAAGCGTGAATGGCGCCACCACGTGTTTATAGCGCCGGTTTCTCAAAAGAATATCATAGTCCGCTCATACTGGAGGGCGCG
>JAEEQI010000019.1 GCA_016285215.1 Bacteroidales bacterium
CCTCTATCACGAAGACAAATACACCGTGGCCAAGATGAAGGACGGCAAATGGTGGATGACCCAGAATATGCGCTATGTTCCGGAAGGCATTGAGGTAAGCGACGACCTCACCAAGGTGACTGCCGGTGTCTTCTATCCCCTGGTATTAAAGGAAGACCTGTCGGCCGCCGAGTTCTCCCGCGACATCACCGTCATCAATTCCCGCGGTTATCTGTATCAGGCCGAAGTTGCCCTGGGCCTCAAGGTAGGTGACCTTACCACCTTGGCCGCCGCCCAGGCACTGGAAGGCACCCAGGGTCTCTGCCCCAAGGGCTGGCACGTTCCTACCACCGCCGACATTCTGGCTCTGGTGGGCAAGGGCGCTCAGCTCACCACCAATCCCGACGCCCCTTATTATAACGGAGCCGACGGATCCATCGCCCTTCTGAACGCCGACGGTTTCAATATGGAGGCCTATGGCGCCATCACCATCCAGGACAACACCAAGACAACCGGCTCCTTTATGGGACGTATGGCCAATTATGACCACCTGACCTCCGGTATGTTCTGCGGTTCTTCCGTGGGCGTCAACACCAACGGCACCCCCAGTGTCACCTACAACACGGCCGGTGACGAGAGTTCCGGCATCAAGAACATCCAGTTCAATGGCCTGATGCCTATGACCAACAAGGCCTCTGCAGACCAGTATACCTGCAACGGAACCAAGGTAAGCTACCGCATTGCCGCCCCGCTCCGCTGCGTCCGTAACGACTAAGAATCCATGAAAAAATGGCTTCTCACCCTCTCGTTAGCCTTGTGCCTCCTCCCGGGGGCACGGGCCGATGAGGGTATGTGGCTCATCCAAAGCCTGGACCGCGCGCTGGAAAAGAATATGAAGGCGCGGGGCCTCAAGCTGGGAGCCCGGGAGATCTATAACGAGGAGGCCGGCGGCCTGTCGGACGCCATTGTGTCCCTGGGATTCTACTGCACCGGCAGTATGATTTCCGACGACGGCCTGCTCATCACCAACCACCACTGCGCCTTTGGCCAGGTGTCGGAGCTCTCTACCCCGGAGCACAACTATCTGGAAGAGGGTTTCTGGGCCCAGGACCGCTCGCAGGAGATTCCCCTCAAGGGAGAGACTTTCTACTTCCTCAAGAAGGTCCTGGACGTAACGGACGAGGTGGAAGCCCTCCGCGCCTCTCTGGAGGCCCAGGGCAAACCCGCCGGCTCCCGCCGCCTCTCCTCCATCCTGGAGAAGAAGTACTCGGAAGAGTACGGTATGGAAGCCAGCCTCACCGGCATGTGGTCCACCGCCAAGTACTACCTTTGCCTGTACGTCACGTACAAGGACATCCGCCTGGTGGGCGTACCGCCCGTATCGGTGGCCGCCTTTGGCGGAGACGAGGACAACTGGGAATGGCCGCAGCACAAGGCCGATTTTGCCCTGTACCGCATTTACGATGACAATGGCGAGCCCCTGCATCCCGCCCGTCACCTTCGCATCAGCCAGAAGGGCTATAAGAAGGGCGACTTTGCTATGGTAATGGGCTATCCCGGCCGCACCAACCGCTACGCCAGCGCCGCCGAAATCAACGAAGACATCAACGTGGAGCGCCCGGTGGAAAACCGCCTCAGGGCCCGCCAGATGGAGATTATCCGCAAATGGATGGACTCCGATCCGGCCATCCGGATGAAGTACTCCGACGCTTTCTTCAACCTGAGCAACCAGGCCGAACTCCAGGAAGGAGAGGCCGACTGCGTACACCGTTTTGAAGTGCTGGAACGCCGCCGCGCCTGGGAAGAGGGCCTCAAAGCCTCCAGCCCCGCCAACCGGGAACTGGTGGACGGCCTCAACGCCTCTTACAGCGCCGCCGCTCCCTATGAGCGCCTCAAAGTCTTTTACCGGGAACTGCTGGTGCGCAGTATGCGCCTGGGCCAGTGCCTTATGCGTATGGGCGGAGCCGGCCGGGACGGCATAGAACACCAGCGGAATCTCTTCCTTCAAGGGTTAGAACAGACCGACGCCCGGGTAGAGAAAGAGATCCTGGCCTTTTCCGTAAAGGAATTCCTGACCAATATGCCGGAGCCTTACCTGGCCCCCATCCACCGCGAACTTAAGGAGCAGTTTGGAACCAACTACGAGGCTATGGCCCAGTGGCTCTGGGAAAACTCTCTGGTGGCCTCCTTTGGCCAGAAGCCCAATGAAGAGGTGGTGGCCGCCTTTACCGGCAACCTGGATAACGACGTCCTGTACCGCTACATCCGGGAACTGAGCATAGCCAGCCTCAACAGCGACCAGGATGCCCAGGCACCCGACCTCCGCAGCCAGCGGCAACAGTATATCCTGGCCCGCTACCGCTATCTGGAGCAGCAGGGCGTACCGCAGTACCCCGACGCCAACTCCACGATGCGCCTCACCTACGGACAGATCCAGCCCCTGGAGCCCTGGGACGGCGTCTATGTGCACTGGCAGAGCACGGCCCGCGGCTTAAAGGAGAAATACAATCCCAACTCCCACGACTTCGCTTATCCCCAGGCTTTCCGGGATGTGTTGCCTCCGGCCAACTTCCCCGTGAACTTCCTGACGGATCTGGACATCACCGGCGGCAACTCCGGCTCGCCCGTGATGAACGCGCGCGGAGAACTCATAGGCCTGGCCTTTGACGGCAACAAGGAGTCCCTGGCCGGCAACTTTGAGTCCGTACCCGGGTACAATATGTGCGTGTGCGTAGACATTCGCTACGTACTCTGGGTCATCCGTTACCTGGGAAGACAGGAATATGTATTAAAGGAACTGGGCTTATAGACGCTCGATATCCGCCCAACCGAATCTGGCGGGATACAGCCAGGCGCGGGAGGTGTGCTCCATAACACCGTTATCCAGGGAAATCTTGGGACACTCGGCGTAGGCGCGCTCTACAAAACTGCGCTCTCCTATGTGCTCCTGCCAGCCCTTGAAGAGCTCCGTCACCTCCGGGAGGTACTGCTCCATTTCGGCCATAATGGTGGAGGCCTTCCAAATGAAGATACCGCTGTTCCAGAAGAACTCTCCGGTCCTTACAAACACCTCTGCCAGCTCGGCGGAGGGTTTTTCCGTAAAGGTCTTTACCTGCAGGGGGCCGGCCATCAGATGGGCGTTTCTTCCTTCTCTAACCTGAATGTAACCGAAGTTGACGTCCGGGGTCTTGGGGACAATGCCCAGGGTCATCAGGACGTCGTGCTCTTCTACGTACCGGCAGGCGTCCGTAATGGTTTGGGCAAACAAAGATTCGTCCCGGATATAGAGGTCCCACGGGGAGGCCACAATCACGGCCTCAGGATCTCGTACCAGCAGGGAATAGGCGGCGAAAGCCATACAGGGCGCCGTCTTGCGGGCGTGGGGTTCTACCAGAAGGTTCTCTTCCGCGAGGAAGGGCAGCACCTGGCGGGCTGTATTGGCATAACGTTCCAGGGTAATGACCAGGATGCGGTCCTTGGGGATAAAACGGCTGAAACGGTCGTAGGTCATTCGGAGCTGGTCCGGGGTTCCCGAACCATCCGCCATAATGACGCAGTATATGTGTTGGTCCATATAATTAAACGTACATAGGAATCCAAGCCTGAGGGAAGTATCTGACTATGGTTTCCTCTCCGTCAAAGAGCACGGAAACCACATCGAAGAAGACTTCTTTCCCAGACATATTCTTCTTGGTGAGGTATTGTCCGGCTGCTGCCGAAATGCGTTTCTGTTTCACTTTGTTTACCTGGTCCAGAACAGTGGTGGTAACCGGCGCCGTACGGGCCTTCACCTCCACGAAATGCAAACCGTCGGGGGCTTCGGAGATGATATCCAACTCCAGATGGCCCGAGTGCCAGTTGCGGTCCAGGATTTGGTGACCTTGGGTTTCCAGGAAATCGCAGGCCATCTGTTCTCCGGCCTGGCCGATTCTGCTGGTTGTTAACACGTTCATTGGTTTGGTTTTAGTCAAATTTTACTACCGTCACTCCCGAGCCTCCCAGCTGGATATGCTCGTCTTGTGCGGAGCTTACGCCAGGTACGGTGCGCACGTACTTTTGGATTTCCTCGCGCAACGCGCCTGTTCCCTTACCATGCAAAATTCGCACCGAAGGGACACCTAACATAATGGCATCGTCAATATATCGCATCACAATCTCCAGGGCATCGTTGACCCTCTCACCCCTCACATCCACTTCCAGCTTGAAATTGGCCTTTCTTTCGCTGATGCCGGTATCGTACACCTGACGGGGTTTCTCGGCCGCTTTTCCGGCCACGGCCTTGTACTCGTTGGCGGTGATACGCTCCACACGGTCCAGCGGAAGCTTGGTGGTGATGCTGCCCACAATCACGCTCACGGCCTTGGTACTTACCTTGGAGACCTCTCCCACCATTCCGTTGCCCAAGATGCGAACCTTCTCGCCCACCTTCAGGGGGGCGCTGCGGAAGGCGGCCAGCTTCTTCTCTTCCAGTTCCCGCTGCTCCATCTGCTGGAGGGTTTCGCCGTCGGCCCTCTTCTTTTTGCGCACCTGCTCTCTCTCCTTGCGTTCCTTCACGGTCTGGAGCTTCTTGTCAATGTAGGCGTCTCGGCGGCCGCGGCCCTCTGCCAGGGCGCCCAGGAAGCCTTGGAGCTCGGCCCTGGCCTCCTTGGTGGTTCCCTTTTCGGCCTGGCTTTCCTTGATGGTGCGGATGGTATTTTCTACCTGCTTGTTGGCGTCTTTTACTATCTTGCGGGCCTCTTCCTTGGCTTCGTCCAGGATGTGGCGGCGCATCTCCTTGATGTCTTCCAGCTCCTTTTCGTAGCGGTCCGTGAGGCCTTCCAGCGTCTTGTCCGTGGCGCGGATCTTGGTTAGTTTCTCGTCCAGCTGGCGGCGGCTCTTGGCAATCTTGCGGAGGTTGCGCTCTATGCCCACGTACTGCTCTCCGGCGCGGAGCTCGGCGTCGTGGACCAGGGCCTCCGGCATACCCATCTTGCGGGCCAGCTCAAAGGCGAAGGACGAACCCGGCAGGCCCTGCTCCAGCACAAAGAGCGGGGTTACCGTGGAGGCGTCAAACTGCATAGCGCCGTTGATCACGCCCGTTTCGGCCCCCGAAGCATAGAGCTTGAGGTTGGTGTAGTGGGTGGTGATGACGCCGTAGGCGCCGCGGGTATCCAGCTCGTGGAGGATGGCCTCGGCTATGGCGCCGCCGGCCGCGGGTTCGGTACCGGAACCAAACTCGTCTATGAGGATGAGGGTCCGGGAATCGGCCACTTCCAGCATCCTTTTCATATCGGTGAGGAAGGAGCTGTAGGTGGAAAGGTCGTTTTCCAGGGACTGGTCATCTCCTATGGAGACCATAATACGGTCAAAGACAGGGAGTTCTGAGGTCTCGGAGGTGGGGATGAGCATACCCCACTGGAACATATACTGCAGCAGACCCACGGTCTTGAGGCACACGCTCTTGCCGCCGGCGTTGGGGCCGGAGATGAGGAGGATGCGCTTCTGCGGGGTAAGCGTAACCGTCAGGGGGACAATGGATTTCTTCTCTTTGCGGAGGCTCTTTTCCAGCAGCGGGTGACGGGCCTTGCGCAGGCGCAGTTCTCCGTCTTCGGAGAGCACCGGCATACCGGCAATGTAGTCCAGGGACACATAGGCCTTGGCCATAATGAAGTCCAGCTCTCCCACAAAGGTGGCGCCGGCAATGAGCTCCGGCACAAAGGGTCTCAGGAATTCGGCAAACTCGTAGAGGATGCGGGCAATCTCGCGGGTTTCGGCAAAGTGAAGTTCGGAAATCTCGTTCTGGAGGGCCACAATCTCGGCCGGCTCCATGAAGGTGGTTTTGCCGGTGGCGCTTTCGTCGTACACGAAGCCCTGGAAGGAACGCTTCTTGGCCGAAGCCACCGGGATGAGCATCTTTCCGTCTCGGATGGAGACGCTGGCATCGGCCTCCACTATGCCTTCCTGCTGCGCCTGGCGGAGGATGGCGTTCATACGGCGGGAGATACCCAGCTCTTTCTCTTTTATGTTGCGGCGGATCTTGTAGAGCTCGTCGGAGGCGGTGTCCTTGATTTCTCCGTGGCGGTCCAGGATGGAGTCTATGCGGCCTATTACCTCGGCCGGGGCGCTGATGCCCGAAGCCATATGCTGGAGGTTGGGATAGATGCCTTCCTTGACCGTATGGAAGAAGTGAAGGGCCCTTCTGAGCGTATCCAGGAGGGTACGGAGCTTACCCAGCGACAGGAGGTCGATGGAAGCGTGCTCCCCTATGGGTTCCAGGAAAGGAATGGCGTCAATATAGCCGGAAGTGGGGAAATTCTCCTCAAACATAAGGATGAGGCGCATCTCGTCCGTGACCAGGTGCCGTCGGTGGATCTGGTCCCCGTCCGTGCAGAATTCCTCCTGCTCCACCCGGGCCGAAGCATACTCCGTAGAGCAGCGGGCCATAATGGCCGCCCGTACTTTGTCAAACCCCAGTTTCGCTTCCAGCCTCTCGTCCATCGGTTCTTACTCCTCTATAGTCATCAGGGAACTCAGCAGCTGGCGGAGTTCCTTCATATCCTGTACTGTGTGAATCTCTCCTCCGCGCACGAAGCTCACGTCTCCGGTTTCCTCGGACACTACCAGGATATCGGCGTCGGTGTCTTCACTCAGGCCGATGGCGGCACGGTGCCGCATTCCGTAATGGGCCGGAATGTCCGTGCGGTTGGTCATAGGAAGCTGGCAACGGGCGGCGGCAATGTGGTCACCCTCGATGATCATAGCGCCGTCGTGCAGGGGGGAGTTCTTGAAGAAAATATTCATAATGAGGCGCCGGTTGATATCGGCCTCAAAACGGTCTCCGGTATTCATATACTCCTCCAGGGAGGATTTGTGCTGAATCACAATGAGGGCGCCGGTCTTCTCTGCCGACATAGCGCGGATGGCTTCTCCCAGCTCCTCGGCGCTGTGGCTGCCCATGGTTTCCTCCTTGATGCCCAGCAGGCGGTTGAACAGCTGGCCGCTGCGGCGGGCCAGGCCCGACTGAACGGCAAAGCGGTTGAGCATATGGCGGATTTCGGGCTGGAACAGGATGATGACCGCCAGCACACCCACATCCAGCAGGGCTCCCAGCAGCACCGTCATCATTCGCATATTGAGCGCCGTGACCACGGCTTTGAGGATGAGCAGGAACACCAGCATCAGGACGATGTTGAAGATGGAGGAGTCTCCCCGGATACTTCTGATGAGGAAGTAAATGAGGAGAGCGACCATCAGCACGTCCAGGATGTCTGCCCAGCCGAAGCTCAGAAAGTCGAATATGCCCAGCACTTTAATCATAACATACAAAGATACGCAAAATTCTCAATATAGCAGCCGGACGGGACCCAGAAGACCCGACTCGCGAAGCGGACTGCCGGGCTCGGGACCGGCGATGGTCCACGTCTTGCGTTGGTCTTCGGGCTGGCCCGCATCGTACGCCAGGCGGTTGAACCAGGTTCCGGTTACGGCAATTTTGAGCGTGTTTTTGCCGGGCTTTCCCTTTACGGTGAGCTTGTAGGGACTGGCCCAAAGCACGCCCACGGGCTTTCCGTTAAGGGTAACGTCGGCTATCATATCTACCCGGCCCAGATCCAGCACAACCTCTTTGACCCCCTTGGGAAGGATGAAAGTGGTTTCATAGACGGCGGTGCCGGAGAAGGCTTTCCCTTCGTCTCCAAGAGGAAGGTCTTTCCAAGGCTGAAGGCCGAAGAGTTTGAGCGGCTTGGCGGGAGCGCCCCAGCCTTCCGGGAACTGCAGGGTCCATTGCCTGAGCTCCTGCGTCCGGGTGGTACGGGGCTGCTCCAGGGGCTTCTTGTCCGTATGGTTTTTGAAAACCACAAAGCAGTTGCCGGCCCTTTCCAGATCCAGTTGGACGATAAACGTATCCCCCGCCCTCAGATTGGGAAGAGCCTGGATCTGACCGCTTACGGAATCCCAGATTTCGGCCTCCCCCGGGGCCCGGAGGGCCACCGCTCCGTGGAAGTCCTTTCCGGTGGGGGCGGCGATGAAGAACCATTCGGCTCCGTCCGTCTTGCGGTGGGTCCAGAGAACCTCGCCCGTATCGGCCCACAGACGAGGCGACACGCCAAACAGCTTCATAGTTGCCTCCGTCATGGACGGTCCCAGCACCACGTTGACTCCCTGGTCCATGAACTCGCGAACCTTGTTCTGCAGACGCGGCGACATGTTTTCGTTGTCCGGAATCCAGAGCACCTCATAGGACTGGCCTTCCGGTGTAACGAGGCGGCCATCCTTTACAATGAGGCGGTTATACAGCACATCCGGATTGCAATAGTCGTATTTGTATCCCTGCGGGAAGGGGTATTTCTGGTCCGGCTTGTGGCCCACCTCGTCCCCAATGTACCAGAGCACATCCACTACCGGCAGGCCGCGCTCCAGCAGGTAGCTGGTACGGGCCAGGTACTGCGTAAAGTAAGGCATGTACTTCCACCACGTCTGGCCGCGGAGGAAGGGCGTTCCAATCCGGTTGCCAAAACTGGTGCCCGGCGGCAGAAAGTTCACCTGCGGATTGTGCGTATAGGTATGGAAGACATTGTGCGTAACACCCTCGGTCATATTGAGGTTGGCCACTTCCTTGAGCAGCTCCCAGTGCTCGTCCCAGGTGAGGTCAAAGCTGGTGAAACTCTCCGCCGCCACCCGGCGCTTGCCGTAGATATGGGCGGCCGAAGCCGTGGGCTTGATGGGCTTGAAGTTAAGGTCTCCCACAAAGCCGTCCGTGATGGGCTGCCAGAATTCGGCCATAGGGACGTCGGCATACTTGTAATATTCCATCAGGTCCATAGCCACCACATCGCCTCCAGCTGTCTCGTACTGCACCTCGAGGCCCTTTTCGTGGGCCAGGTCGGTCATCCGTTTGAAGAAATTCTCGTTGTAAAGGTCGCTCTTGACCCGGCGCCAGCGGTCCAGAAAATCGGCCGTGTAGTTTTGGCCGTTGAGCACGTAGCCGGCCAAGGCAGGCATATAATGGCGGAGTTCCAAGCCTGTTCGCCGGGCAAATTCTTCTTCCATCCGGCCCGTCCAGGTCTGGTTGTAGCACTCCCAGCTGTCCATAAGCATCCCGCTGCCCAGGCCTTGCAGCGGACCGTCCTGCAGGCGGCCCACATAGTTGGCAAACTGGACCTCGGCCCCGCGGGGGTCCAGCTTGTTGCATTCCCAGCCCGTGGCTTCGGCAGGGGCGGGGCTGTTGCGGTAGCCGCTGTTCACATGGCCGAAGCGCAGAATCGTCCACGTTCCCTTGCCTTCCGGGACGGTCCAGGAAAGGGTTTCATCGGCCTGCAACAGGATCGTCAGGTCCTTTATCTCTTTGGTGTTGACAAAGGCCTCGCGGCTCTGCCGGGTGCGGTCCTGACAGGTCTCCTTGGCGCGGAGCGTGCTGCCGGAGCGGGCCTGCCAGTCGTTGCTGCGGGCGGCCGAAGAGAAGCGAACATACTCCACGTGGATGTCGTGCTCGTTGGAGACGATGAACTCCATCTGACGGGCCGAAGCCTCATTCACGGACAGGGTCATGGGCTTGTTGTCTTCCCAGCTGCCCATGGGAAGCCGGGAATGCAGCACGGTTTCCCGTTTGCCGTCCGGGCCTATGGCCACCAGCGTGAGCTCCAGGCCCGGGGTGTTCACGAATGCCCGGCCAAAGCTCTCCAGGCTGGGCAGTTCCAGCGAACGCACCACCGCGCCTTCCGGTAAAGTGAAGGTCACTTTATGCAAGGTCTGGGCCGGGGCGTCCAGGCTCTTGCCGTCCCGAAGGAGAGCCGCCCAGGAAGCCTCGTCGGATGTGACATTTTGTATTTCGATAGGTTTTCCCGTATCTCCCAGCGGCGTGGGGAAAGCCAGCACACAGATATCCTCATAGTCCCTCCAGTCCTCTTCCGAAGGCTGGCCCTTGGGAAGCTGTCCTTTCCATTCGGCCCCCGCCGGGATGTCCGTGCGGCTCCAGACCAGGTCTCTCATAGCATCCTTGGGCTCGATCCACGGGCCGCCGGCCATAGCCCAGCCGGGGCAGGTCTGGATGGTGAGCCGAAGGCCCAGGCTGCGGGCCTTCTGTCCCAGGTACGCCACCATATTGTCCCAATCCGGGGAAAGCGGCACTATAGGGGTTTCCACACCCGGCCATCGGCCTCCAAAGGCGCCGTGGAACCACTGAATGCCCGCTATGCCGGCATCGGCAATGGCCTGGAGGTCGGCATCCATACCCTCCCGCGACACGTTGTCCCCAATGAAATGGAACCACGTCTCCGGCCAGAAAACCTTGGGCGGAGTAAGGAAATTCTGTTCATCCTGAAGGCCGAAAGGGGCGTCCAAAACTTCTGCAGGAGCCTGAATGGGAACCACCTGGGCCCGGAGGGAGCCGGCCAAAAGAAAGGTGGCGAGGAGGAGGAGAATGCGTCTCATGGTTTAGCAAGTGTTCTTTACAAACATAATCATTTTTGTCCTTTTTTCCGCGAGATTTAGCTATATTTGTACATCAACCACATAGTTATGAAAAGAACATTTACTGCCCTGACGGCCCTGCTGCTGGTTTGCGCAGCGGCCCTGGCTCAAAATCCCGTTGCTCCCAAAGCTGCTCAAGTCATTGAAGGAAACGCCCGTTTCACCGTTCTGACAGACCGCCTGATCCGTATGGAATGGGCCCCTGACGCCCAGTTCGAAGACAACGCCTCGCTGGCCATCGTCAACCGCGAGCTCCCCGTTCCATCCTTCACCGTTTCCCGCTCCGGCGGCAAGCTGACGGTCAAGACCAAGGCCCTCACGCTGGAGTACAAAGGCGGAGAATTTGACGCTTCCAACCTGCAGGTAACCTTCCGCCTCAACGGAAAACCCGTCAAATGGTATCCCGGGGCCGATGATTCCGGCAACCTGATGGGCACCGCCCGCACCCTGGACGGTTGCTCGGGACCGGACCACATCAACTATTCCGACCCTATGGAAAAGGGCGTCCTGTCCCGCGACGGATGGGCCCTGGTGGACGAGAGCACCCGTCACCTCTTTGTCAAGGATGACAGCGACTGGGGAGAATGGGTAGCTTCCCGCCCCAATGCCAACGTAAAGGACTGGTACCTGTTTGCCTACGGCCACGACTACAAGGCCGCCCTGGCAGACTACGCCAAGGTGGCCGGCAAAATGCCGCTGCCTCCCAAGTACGTCTTTGGCTACTGGTGGAGCAAATACTGGCCCTACACGGACGACGAGTTCCTGGCCCTGGGCTACGAGTTCCGCAACCGCAAGCTCCCCATTGACGTGATGGTCATTGACATGGAATGGCACGAGACCTGGGAAGGCGCCGCCAAACGGGGTATCAGAGACGACCACGGAGAAGGCCTGGGCTGGACCGGTTACACCTGGAACCAGGATCTGATTGGAGACCCCGACGGCTTCCTGAACGAGGTCCACAGCCTCAAGCTCAAGACTTCCCTCAACCTGCATCCGGCCGTGGGTGTGATCCCGCGTGAGAAGGTGTACAAGACTTTTGTGAAGGACTACCTCTCCCGCACCAACGACTACGACGGCCCGGAAGGCTATGTATATAAAGGAGGTGAGGACGTCTGGAACGGTCCCGCCAAGCCCGGCTACCACGCCTCTGTGCCCTACCGTATGGACCAGCGCGCCTGGGCCGATGCCTACTTCAACTCCATCATCCACCCGCTGGAGAAGCAGGGCGTGGATTTCTGGTGGCTGGACTGGCAGCAGTACAAGCAGAGCCGTTATGTAGAAGGCCTCAGCAATACCTTCTGGATCAATCATATCTTCTTTAACGACAAGGTTCGTATGAACCGCGGCGTTGCCCCTGAGAAGGCTCCCCGTCCTATGATTTATCACCGTTGGGGCGGCCTGGGCAGCCACCGCTACCAGCTGGGCTTCTCCGGAGACACGGAGATCAAATGGGAAGTGCTGGGCTATCTGCCGGAGTTCACAGCCACGGCTTCCAACGTGCTGTACGGCTACTGGGGTCACGACCTCGGAGGTCACTGGATGAGGAACGAGGCTCCCACCGAGCCCGAGCTCTTTACCCGCTGGCTGCAGTACGGCGTGTTCTCCCCCATCTTCAAGACCCACAGCACCCGCAGCGCCCTGTTCGAGCGCCGCATCTGGATGTTCCCGGACTACTACGAGTATATGAAGGACGCCCTGGAGCTCCGTTACGCCCTTACGCCTTACATCTACGATATGGCCCGCGAGGCCTATGAGACGGGCATTTCCCTGTGCCGTCCGCTCTACTATGAATATCCGGAAGCCCCCCAGGCCTACACCTGGAAGCAGGAGTACTTCTTTGGAAACAACATCCTGGCCGCCACCATCTGCGAACCGCGCGGAGAGGACGGACTTTCGGCCCGCGACGTGTGGCTCCCTGCCGGCAACGACTGGTACGATATGGCCCACCACAAGATGCTCCCCGGCGGAACGGTTCAGAAGCTCCGCTACAGCATTGACCAGAACGCCTGGTTTGTGAAGGCCGGTGCCATCCTGCCCCTGGCTCACGAAGGAATCCAGGAGCTGCAGACACCCACCAACGAGTGGCGTATCTACATTGCTCCCGGTAAAGGCCGCAGCAGCTATGTGCATTATGAAGACGACGGCCAGAGCCAGGCCTATCCCACGAGTTATGCTACCACCACCATCCGTAAGAATGCCTCTGGAAGTACTTTAACGGTGGATATTGAAGCCCGCAAGGGTTCCTTTGCCGGTATGATGCCCACCCGCAAGCTCTCCCTCATCCTGGGCGGCGCAGCCCGCTGCCCCAAGGCCACCCTTAACGGCGTAGCTCTGGAGTGCACCTACGATGCCGCATCCCGTGAGGCCCGCGTAATCCTTCCCGAATCTTCGGCCGATGAGGCTCTGAAGGTCCAGGTACGCTGGTAGGGATTATCTCTTCTTGTAATTCAGCCCTTCTGCATCCCAGAGGGGCTTTTCTTTTTTGACGATGATGCTGTAGAATTCGTTGAAGTCTTTCTGGAATTCTTCTTCATCCTTCCATTCCGTGCAGGGGTTCCAGGCACGCTCCCAGACGCCCAGCGCCTTGGGCAGCATCTGGAAGGTAGCGTTGTCCAGGCTGCGGATGTTCTCGGACCACAGCAGGGCTTCGGCCCCTACTATATTCTCCGGCTTCTGCAGGCCGGGATAGCTGTAAACCGGGAGGGCATAGCTCTTGCGCTCATCTACATAGCCGCCCCAGGTAAGGCCCAAATCGTTGGGGTCGTCGCTGTAGGCCAGGTCCACATAGGCGTGCTGCACGTTGGAGAGCAGGACCGGAATGTCTGCGTTGGCCAGCCGGGCGGGGAGGTCTACATTCTTATTCAAGGTGCTCCAGGCATTGACAAACAGGAGCTGCTTCTTGAGGGCCTCCAGCGTCTCGGGCTCAATGTTCTCTACAATTTCCTGCCAGCCGGCGAGTTTGAGGTTACGCTCCTGGGCCAGTTTCACCATACCGCGGGTGAAGGTATCCTTCACTTTCTTGCGGTCGCGGCCGCTCCAGGCGCCGTCCGGCACCTCGTCTCCGCCAATGTGGATGCCCGGCAGCGGTACGCGGGCTTCCTTGTGCATACGGATGACCTCGTCAAACACCACGCCGTAGAAATTGTACACACCCGGGAGGTCCGGATCCAGCACGTTGTCCGTGAAGTCCTGGGCCGTCCAGTAGTGGGAGGTATCGGCCGGGTCCTGCAGGCGATACGTGTCATCTCCGGTCTTGCGCTCATAGGCCTGCATAGCCTTGATGGAGGCACGCGAGTGACCCGGGGCGTCGAACTCCGGCACCACGGCTATCTGACGCTCGGCGGCATATTTCAGAATCTCCTTGTACTCTTCTTCCGTATAGAAAGTGGTGTTGCCAATGCGGCCGTTGGCGGTGGGCTTGAGGGCATCGGTTTCCTTCAGATCCCAATCCGGCAGCTCGTGGTGGCCGCTGTAGGCCGTAAGCTCGGGCAGCTTGGGAATCTCCAGGCACCAGGACTCGTCGTCTCCCAGGTGGAAGTGCAGCAGGTTAAGCTTGTACGAGGCCATAATGTCCAGCACTTTGAAAACTTCCTCTTTGGTGCGGAAGTCCCTCACCACATCCAGCATAAAGCCCCGGAGACCCAGCACCGGCCAGTCTTCAATGACGATATCCTTGGTATCTTTGGGCAGCTTGGCCAGGGTGGCCCGGGCATAGACGGCGCCGGCTTCATCCTGCGATTCTACCTGTGCCTCCCCGTTGGAGCCAAAGGTAATCCGGTACCAGCCCTTGGGGTGCATATCTTCCGCCTGGGCCTCGCCGGGTTGGTAAATGCGCTTGGGACGGGGGATGATATCGGCCACGCCGGGCTCATAGCTGGCGGCAAACCAGGAGGCATTGATGGGGGGACCGCTGCGCTCCAGGAACTTATAGTCTACGGGAAGGAACTTGGATGCCTTGCCCATTACCTGCAATACAAAGCCTTCCGGCGCCCAGGAATGGCGCGGCAGCGGACGGCCTTCATAGTTAAGCGTGAGCGTACCGGACTGGGGAATATCCAGGTAGAAACTCGTTCCCTGATAGTGGTGAATCTGGTCCACGGGACCAGCTGTAATCTTGTGGTTGTCAAATATTTCCTGAAACCACACACGCCCGCCCTTGGGCATATTCCTGAGCACCAGCGTCTGGCTGGCCTGCCCGTTTTCACCGGTGGGTCCTTCGATCCATTCAACAGAAGGCTGGGCGCAAGCCACAACCAGCAGCATAGAAGCCAATAAGAGTCCGTTTTTCATAATTGTATGCATTTTTGCAAACTTACGCATTCTTGCCGGGAAAACAAAACCCGTCCGGATAATCAGGCGATAATCCGGACGGGAAGGAATTTATGTTAAGCCAGTTCTAAAGCTTTCTGAGGGAAGCGCCGCGGTCTACGTCGGTCTCGGTAATCTTGAGGTTGTCACCGGCCTTGTAGTAGCAGCTGGTGGCACCGGAGAGGCGGACGCCCAGCTCGTCCAGGGCTACGATGCGGGCCGAAGAAGCGCCGCTGAGTTCCACATCTACCACCTTGGCGGGGCAATCGGTAAGGTCCGTCTTGGCGGCACCGGAGCCGGAGAGGCGGACGGTATCCAGGGCGCCCTTGACGTGGATGTGGGCGGCGCCGGAGAGTTCCAGATCGGCCTTGTCATAGACGCCGGTCAGATCCAGCTTGCCCGATCCGGAAAGGTCCACCGTGAGGTCGTCACCATCGCATTCCATAGTACCCTTGGCAGCACCGGAAAGGCCAATTTTGGCAGTTTTCACAGAGCCGGTCATCTGGTATTTGCTGGCACCGCTGCAGCGGATGTCGGCCATATTGGTCTTCATCTGAAGTTCCTTGACGGAAGAGGCACCGCTGAGCTCCATGGAGAAATGGGCGGTCTGGAAGTCGCCGCTGGCCATCAGGTGGGTTGCACCGGACATCTCAACGCTGTTGAGCTCGGGCATAGATACAAAAGCGTTCACCTTGTAACTGCCGCGCTCCATCTTGCGGCGCACATCGTTGGGCATACCGGACACACCCAGCACCAGGTTGCCGCCGCGAACCTTGACCTGCAGGTAAGGAATCACAAAATCGGGAGCCTCCACTTCCACCTTGTAGCCGGAGGCCTTGGTGAGTTCTACGTGATAAATCCAGGAAACGACCAGGCCGTCAAAGTTATCCAGAGCGTAAGATTTGGTTTGCATATTGGCATCGGCCGGGGTTTCGTTGGCGGCCAGGGCGGGCGTCAGGGCCACAAAGGTGGCTGCAAAAAGGGCAAAAAGTTTATTCATAATAAGTACGTTTTATTGATTAGCAAGTTGTTTGGCACCCTCCAGAAGGGAATCGTAATGGGCTCTGAGAACGCGGGCCTTCTGAAGGCGGGACATCTCTTCCGGAAGCTGCAGAAAGAGCGGATTGGCTTCTTCCGTGAGGGAGGCCAGGGCTTCGTCCCAGTCGGCTCCGGCATCGGCCGGGCAGTCGCTGTACAGCTGCGAAACCTCGTCCATATAGGACAGGTAGATGGCCACCGGGTCACTTCTGTGAAGGACCGTCCCCAGGATAAGGGCCGAAAGGGAAGCAGCCACGGCCACGGAACCCCAAACGATGCGCCAGGGGCGGCGGGCCGGCTTCTGAGCCTGCTCCAGGCGGGCGAGGAAACGATCCTCGTGGCCCGGCGCGGGTTCCATCACGTCAAACTCGTCGGCGTGGGAACGGATGTATTTTTCCAGCTCTTTCATTTTCTAAGTCTTTCTATCAGTTTGGCGCGTCCTCTGGAGTAGATGGAACGCAGCGTTACTTCTTTTTTACCGGTGAAAGCGGAGATTTCTTCGTAGTCCAGCCCTTCCAGGAGCACCAGGTTCAGGACCAGACGGTAGGGTTCCTCCAGGCTCTGCAGTGCCTGCTGTACCTGCGTCACCTCTATGCCTTCCATCGGAATCTCTTCCTCCACCTCGGTCTCGTCCACTGCGTAGAGCTCCAGGAAATCGGCCCTTCTCTTTCTCTCTCTAAGGCGGTCAATGGAAGCGCGTACGCAAGTTCTTACCAGCCACGCCCCAATCTGCGGGTCAGAAAGCGGGGCGGGGTCTTTTCTACCTATGTACTTGATGAGGGTGTCCTGCATCACTTCCTCGGCATCGTCTGAATTCTGGAGAATCCGCCAGGCGGTATTGTAAACGCGCCGGTGGTATTGCTGATAGAATTCTGTGATTTCCTGCCGTGTCATTTTTCCACTTTCTATCTTAAAGACGGGCCGAAAATGGATTTGTTGCAGAAACTAGGAAAAAAGATTGGTCAATTCCACAAAATCTTCCACGGAGAGCTGCTCGGGGCGCTCGGAGAAGACGGGGAGGGAAAGGATATCGGCCTTTCCGCGGGCCAGGGCCAGGGGCTTCAGGGGATTGCGCATCATCTTGCGACGCTGGCCAAAAGCCGTCTTGACGACGGTCTTGAAGAGGGCTTCGTCGCAGCCCAGGGAGGTGCGGCTGTTGCGGGTGAGGCGGATGACGGCGCTCTCCACCTTGGGCGGCGGAGCAAAGCAGCCGGAGCCCACGGTGAACAGGTACTCTATGTCGTACCAGGCCTGCAGCAGCACGGAGAGGATGCCGTAGGTCTTGGTGCCGGGTTTTTCGGCTATCCTTTCGGCCACTTCTTTCTGGACCATACCCACTACCTCGGGGATGCTGTCCTTGTAATCCAGCACTTTGAAGAAGATTTGGGAAGAGATGTTGTAGGGAAAATTGCCGATGATGGCAAATTTCTCCGGGAAGAGTTTCTCCAGTTTGAGCCGCAGGAAGTCTCCTTCCATGAGTTTACCCTGCATGCCCAGGAAGTGCGTGAGAAGGTATTCTACGCTCTCCGTATCAATTTCGATCAGCTTCAGGTCAATGTCTTCCCGCTCCAGCAGATACTGAGTCAGAACTCCCATTCCGGGCCCCACCTCCAGGGTGGGCAGGCCGCCGTGAAGGGCATCCACAATGGCGCGGGCTACCTTCTGGTCCGTCAGGAAATGCTGGCCCAGGGCCTTTTTGGCACGTACTTCCATACTAGAAAAACCTTTATATCTGCAAAGATAACCATATTTTTTTGCTAATTTTGCAGGTTGGAATATAAAGAACACACAATATGTACAGAACACACACCTGCGGAGAACTCCGCATTGCCAACAAGGGACAGCAGGTAACGCTGGCCGGATGGGTGCAGAAAGCCCGTAAACTCGGAGGAATGACGTTCATTGACCTTCGCGACCGTTACGGCATCACCCAGCTGGTGGTAGAGGCCGATGCCCCCGCCGACCTGGTGGAAACCGCCACCGCCCTGGGCCGTGAATTCGTGATCCAGGTAAAGGGTGAAGTGGTAGAGCGCCAGGCCAAGAACGCCAAGATGCCCACCGGTGATATCGAGATCAAGGTTTCGGCCATCAACATCCTCAACAAGAGCGTAACCCCGCCCTTCACCATTGAGGAAGAGAGCGACGGCGGTGAGGACCTCCGCGCCAAGTACCGTTACCTGGACCTGCGCCGCGGTCCGCTGCAGCGCGCCCTGGCCCTCCGGCACAAGGTGGCCCACGAAGCCCGCAACTATCTGGACAGCCTGGGCTTTATGGAGATTGAAACCCCCTACCTCATCAAGAGCACCCCGGAAGGCGCCCGCGACTTTGTGGTTCCTTCCCGTATGAACCCCGGTCAGTTCTACGCCCTGCCGCAGAGCCCCCAGACTTTCAAGCAGCTCCTGATGGTAGCCGGTTACGACCGTTACTTCCAGATTGTGCGCTGCTTCCGTGACGAGGACCTCCGCGCAGACCGTCAGCCGGAATTCACCCAGATTGACTGCGAGATGTCCTTTGTGGAGCAGGAAGACGTCCTCAACACCTTCGAGGGTATGATGCGCACCCTGTTCAAGAATGTTCTGGGCGTAGATATTCCCAACCCGCTACCCCGTATGAGCTGGTACGACGCTATGGACAAGTACGGCTCCGACAAACCCGACGTGCGCTTTGGAATGACCATCCACGAGCTCACGGATGTGGCCAAGGGCAAGGGCTTCAGCGTGCTGGACGATGCCGCCTACATTGGCGCCATCTGCGTACCCGGTGCTTCCGAGTACACCCGCAAGCAGCTGGACGAGCTCACCGAGTGGGTCAAGCGTCCGCAGGTGGGTGCCAAGGGCCTCATCTATGTGCGCGTAAACGCAGACGGCACCTTCAAGAGCTCCATTGACAAGTTCTATGCTCCCGAGGATCTGGCCAAGCTGGCCGCCAAGGCCGAAGCCAAGCCCGGAGACCTGATGCTGGTGATGAGCGGCGCCAACAAGCGCAAGGTTCAGACTATGCTGGGCGTCCTCCGTCTGGAGATGGGCGGCCGCCTGGGTCTTCGCAACCCGCAGGAGTTCGCTCCCCTCTGGATTGTGGACTTCCCGCTGCTGGAATGGGACGACGAAACCCAGCGCTTCTACGCTATGCACCATCCCTTCACCGCCCCCAAGCCGGAGCACGAGGAGTGGTTCTACAGCAACAAGAAAGAAGACCTGGAACGCGTCTGCGCCAACGCCTACGACTTTGTGCTCAACGGCAACGAGCTGGGCGGCGGTTCCATCCGTATCCACAACGCCGATATGCAGAAGCGTATGTTCGAGGTGCTGGGAATCGGCCCGGAAGAGGCCGAATACAAGTTCGGGTTCATCATCAACGCCTTCAAGTTCGGCGCCCCGCCGCACGGAGGTCTGGCCTTTGGCTTTGACCGCGTATGCGCCCTGATGGGCGGGCAGGACACCATCCGCGACTACATTGCCTTCCCCAAGAACAACCAGGGCCGCGACGTCATGATTGACTCCCCGTCCCAGATTGATCAGGCACAGCTGGACGAACTGCAGATAGCCTTGAACGTCAAGGCCGAATAATAGATTTTCTGACACTTCTGGAAGAAATAACCCGGCGCATCCTGGTTCTGGACGGCGCAATGGGAACCATGATCCAGCGGCAGGCGCCGCCGGAAGAGGATTGGCACGGCAATCCGGAAATGCTCAATTTCACGCATCCGGAACTCATCCGGAGCATCCATCAGGCATACATAGAGGCCGGTGCCGACATCATAGAAACCAACTCGTTCAGCGCCAACGCCTTGTCCCAGGCCGAATACGGCTGTGCCCCAAAGGCCCAAGAGATGGCCCGCGCCGCGGCCCGCATAGCCCGGGAAGCCGCCGATGCGGCCCCGCGCAAGGTGTGGGTGGCCGGCAGTATCGGCCCCACCACCCATTCGCTGAGCCTCGCCCCGGACGTGGACCGGAGTGCCTGGCGGCCCTACGGCTTTGACGATTTTGTGGAAGCTTTCCGGGGCCAGATCAAGGGGCTGGTGGAAGGCGGGGTGGACTGCCTCCTGCTGGAAACCGGTTTTGACGCCCTCAACACCAAGGCCATGCTCTATGCCGCGGCCAGCTGGGATATCCCCGTGATGGTTTCGGCCGCCTCGTCGGACCGCAGCGGCCGCACCCTTACCGGACAGACCCTGGAAGCTTATTTCACGTCGGTAGAAGGGGCCGGGCTGCTGGCCTTTGGCCTCAACTGTTCCCTGGGACCCCGGGATATGCAGCCCCTGCTGGAAGAGGTGTCCCGCTTTGCCGATGTTCCCGTCATCTGCTACCCCAACGCCGGCCTGCCGGACGAGCTGGGCCGCTACACGCTGGGGGCGGAGGAGATGGCCGCCGCCGTAGAGCCCATGCTCCCTTACGTCAACATCATAGGCGGATGCTGCGGCACCACGCCCGAGCATATCCGGGCCCTGGCACGCCTGGCCGCCGGCCGTACGCCCCGCACCATTCCCCCGAAGGAGAGACGCCTGAAGGTGAGCGGCCTGGAGGTTGTGACGGTGGATCCCGCCAACAACTTTACCAACATCGGGGAGCGCACCAACGTGGCGGGTTCGC
>JAEEQI010000020.1 GCA_016285215.1 Bacteroidales bacterium
GGGCTTGGTATCGAAAGCGTGATAGGCATCGGTCCAGTAGGCCTGGTAAGTGGGATAGCAGACGTCCTTCTCGTGGGCGTTGAAATCGCCCAGGAAGAAGGAGGGGAGGCCTTCCGGATTGCAGCGCTTTTCCATTTCCACAAAGATATGGGCCGATGCTGCGTGGTCCTCCTTGTTCAGGTGGGCGTGGGTTACCATCACAAAGTAACGGGCGCCTTTGTTCTGAAGGTCCGTGAGCGTAATGCAGAAGCCGCCGCGGATGTAGTTGATGCGGCCGCAGTGGTCGTTCTCCTGCATAAGCTCCGGAGGGTCCGAGAGCCAGAAGAAATGCGGCTCTTCGGCCTTGAATCTTTCCTTTTTCCAAAGCAGGCCGTGCGCCCGGCCTCCCACTCCGTCCTCTGCGTAAGGGCAGAAGAAGTAGCTGTCGTACTCCAGGCCTCTCTGGGCCAGCAGTGTGGGGATGCTAATCTGTTCGGCCGCATCTATCTCCTCTACGGCGCAGATGTCCATATTCTCTTTGAGGAACGATTCTACCAGGCGGGGCTGCCGCAGTTCCCAGGCGTTGGGAGTGTTCTTGTCCAGCGGGGCCATACGCAGATTATACGTGCCGATACGGAGGTTTTGACCGCTCTCACAGGCCAGGGCCAGCAGAAGGGTCGCAAGGAGGAGTAGTTTTTTCATCAGGCTTTGGGATATTTGACGGTGAAGCAGGCGCCTCCCAGGGTGAAGGAACGGGAGTAGCCAATGGTTCCGCCGCAGTGCTCTACAATACGTTTACAGATGGCCAGGCCCAGGCCGGAGCCGCTGGTCTTGGTGGTGAAGTCGGGGGTGAAGATCTTGTCCTGGTTTTGCTCGGAGACGCCGGGGCCGTTGTCTTCTACTACAATGTCGTAGAAGCCGTCTTCGGCTGCGTTGCGAACGGCCACCAGGAGGCGGTGCGGGGCAGGGGCGTCTTCCACGGCCTGGATGGCGTTGGTGATGAGGTTCACCACCACACGGGTAAGCTGCGGACGGGGGGCCTGCACAAAGGCACCTTCCAGGCCGAAGTATTCAATTTGCAAATCGTCTCTGGAATCGAAGAGGTCCACTTCCTGCTTTACCAGGGCATCCAGATCCATCCTTTCGGCCTTTTGGTCGTACATCTTGGCAAAGGTGGAGAATTGGTCGGCGGAATCGGCCAACAGGTCCACGTGGTAGAGGACGGTGGAGGCTACCTCGTCAAAGCGGTCCTGCCAGGCGGGGTTGCCGGATGCCTTCATACGGATGAGCATCTGGAGCTGCAGCTTGATGGGCGTGAGCGGGTTCTTGAGGTCGTGGGCCACGCGGCGGGCCATATCGGTCCAGGCCTTGTCTCGCTCTACCTGTGCCAGGCGGCGGGAGCTTTCTCCCAGATCCTGCACCATACGGTTGTAGGCTTCTACCAGAGGGGTAATTTCGTCGTCTCCGTCGTACACCAGGGGCTCCAGGTGGTCCACGTCGCTTACCGTCATCTTGCGGCTGAGAGCGGTCAGGGGCCGGAACATCCGGGTAACCATGGCAAAGATGACAAAGCGGGCAATCAGGAGCAGCAGCAGGAAGATGGTAATGACCGTGGCTACGTGCAGGATGACCTCCGTCTCAAAGTCCTGCGAGAAGTCCGTGAACGGCGAAGACACAATGGCCACCATATTGCCGCTGCTGTTGAACACCGGGGCGTAAAGGGCGTAGAAACCCCGGCGGCTCACGCGCTCCTTCTGCATATAGAAGCGCTTGTGGGCGTAAATGATGTTGTAGTATGCGTTGTTGTCCAGGCGCTGGCCCAGGATCATACGGTCGTAAACTTCCGGGGTGGTGCTCATAACCACGCGGCCCGATACGTCAAAGAGGGTGATGTCGCAGCGTAGGTTGTTGCCCACGCCTTCTACGGAGGCCAGGGTCTGGGTGGTGGAGAGCTGCTCGGGCGTTTCTACCTGGCGCAAGTGCTCCTGCAGCATACCCTGCAGGGTATTGATGCGCGAGGTCATAATGCTGTTCATATCCGAGTTGTTGCGCTTGTACACAAACCAGACGCTGAATACGGCCATAGCCACCAGCGTTACCAGCAGGGACATATACACCACCATACTGATGCGGTTCTGGAAGTAACGTCTTCCGCCGGAGCGGCGCCGCCTCCAGGACAGCAATACAATGAGACCGTAGGCCAGCAGGGCAAAGAGGAAGGCCTCCACCACATAGTACAGAGGCTCGGTCTGATGGCGTGAAATCACAATGACTTCCTCATTGGATACGTTGCGCACAAAGTGACACCAGCCTTCCAGGTCCACGTGGCCGCTGCTGTGCTGCAGCGCCAGCTGCTTGAGTCGGCCAGAATACACGGTAGGGTAGGCGTAGGAGCCCTTGTACTGGACCAGTTTCTCCGAGTTGTACTTGGCCCAGGAATAGACGGACGGCAGCGAGACGCGGCCCGGATCCGAGATGCCCAGCAGGCTCAGGTAACCGCGGTCCTCCCGGTTGTGCTTGGATTCTACGCTAATGAGCACCAGGCTGGAGCCGTACCCTTCTACATAATAGGAGAATACGCCGGTATAGGCCGTACGGCCTCCTCCCAGGCTGCTGTAGAAGAAGTGGGAGTTGTCTCCCAGGCGTACCCCGCTGCGGATGCGGTCCTGGAGCACGCGGTTGCCATCGGCCCCGGGGAGCACAACAGTAATATCGTAGTCCTGCGAAATGCGGCCCATAAAGGCGCTGGTAAGGCGGCTGCGGATGATATCGGCACTGCCCTCCAGCACGGAAAGGGCTCCAATCATAGGATCGGAGGCAATGGAACTCTCTGCACCCCGGAGCTGGATTTCCAGGGCTATGTCACGGTCCATAGCCAGCCGGGCGGCCCATACGTCAATGCGGCGCTGCTCCTTGCTGAAACCCAGCGTGGACGAAGCCACCACAAAGTAGACGCCAATGCAGAAGGCGTACAGCAGGCGTCCCAGCGGGGAGAACATATCGTAGCGGATGCCCAGCAGCGTTCTCACCAGGGGAGAGAGCATCTGCAGCAGCACCGCCAGCGCCATAGAAAGCGCCAGGAAGGAGATATACACCACGGCCGTGAAGCCGGTCAGGAGAAATACCTTATAAAGTTCCAGGTTGATGCTGGAGTTGACCAGGATGCTCTTGAAGGAGATGTGCAGATAAGCGGCAACGCCCAGGAACATAAGGCCGATGAGAAGGGCCAGTACCAGCTCCAGCGGACGGGACTGACGCCGGCGGATGCGCTTGAGGAGCGTCCACCGCACCAGATAGAGGTCCAGCACCAGCAGGTTGATCCCCAGGTTGATGATGACCACGGCGCCCAGGGAGTACAGGAAGGGGCCGTCGGCGTAGAGGAGGGGAGAGAAGAGCTGGGTATTCTGGAAGAGGTTGGGTCCGCTGATATACAGCCAGATGAGCACCGCGCTCTGGCAGGCCATCACGGCCAGCAGCCAGGGAATGGTGGGATGCACGTGCAGAAGCAGCAGGAGCCCGGCCATAAGAAGCCCCACCGCAATCCAGAGCAGGGCCGAATGGTTGCCGGAAGGAGCGGCCAGGGTTTCATCCGTGAGGAGGAAGAGCGGAATGCCCTCCACGCGAACCGGTGCACCCACGCCGGCCGAAAGGGGCCGGACGCTGTATCTTTCATTGACGCGGAAGTGGCGGTTGACGCCGCCCTGGGAGCCGGCGCTGAGCTCGTTCACAATCTCCAAGCCGCCAATGACCTTGCAGCTATTGCCCTCCACCGCCTTCACCAGATACCATTTGGGGCCGTAATTCATAAAGGCCACCTGGGCCGAAGCATCCTCCAGCGGCGAGATTACCGTGTTGCGGGCGTCTCCCAGCCGCTGAACCAGCGTGCGGAGATGGATGTCGTCGTTTCTCAGGGGAAACTGGTTGATCCAGCTTTGAAGGGAATCTTCTACGTACCGGTACACCACCATATCTTCCGGCAGGCCCTGCAGGTCCAGCCAGGCGGAGGGGTCTCCTTCCAGGGCCTGCTGGATATAGCCGTCCAGCTGGGACATCCGGAGCTCCACCTTTCGGCTCATTTCTTCGGCGGCGGAGTTTACATCGGAGCGGCCGGTGCCCACCAGGGCCGAAATGACATAAGTAACCACGGCGACGGCAATGAGCGCTATCGCCAGGGTCTGTCTTATGAGCCTTTTCTTATTCATGGTGGTAGGGTTCTCCCTTGAGGATGGTGAAGGCACGGTAGAGCTGCTCCGCAAAAATCGTGCGAACCATCTGGTGGGAGAAAGTCATACGGGAAAGGGAAATCCTTTCGTGGGAGCGGTTGTAGACGGCATCCGAGAAGCCGTATGCGCCGCCAATCACAAAGACCAGGGTCTTGGCGCCCCGGGCCATCAGTTTCTGAAGGTGGTCTGCAAACTCCAGGGAGCGGTACTCGTGGCCGTGCTCGTCCAGAAGGACCAGGATGTCCTGGGGCCCCACCTGCTTGAGGATGAGTTCTCCTTCCTTCTCTTTGATCTGGGCCTGGCTCAGCGCTCCCACTTTTTTCAGTTCTGGAATTTCCGACACCGTAAAAGGGACATAATGTGAGAGCCGGGCTCCGTAAAGATCCAGGCCTTCCTTGACCCACTTGACATCGGTCTTTCCTACTGTGAGGAGTTTGATTTCCATAGCAGTACAAATGTAGCGATTCGGCGCGGAATTTGCAAGTAAACGGACAGATGAACAAACTTCTGCATATTCTGTTAACGGCGGCGGCTCTTTCCGTGTGCCTGGTTTCGCACGCGCAGAATAATACCTTTACCCAAACCTCGGTGCCCCGCCAGCAGCCCCAGGGAGAGTTTTCCGTTTTCTCTTCCATTACCAAATATATGGCCGCAGGAGATGAAGTCTCCCTCTCCAGCTGGTTTGCAGACAACCTGGACGTAACCGTCCTTTCCACTTCCCGCAACTGTTCCAAGAAGCAGGCCCGTGAAATTCTCCGCAGTTTCTTTGCTTCCAACACACCGCGTTCTTTCCAAGTGACGCACCGGGCCTCGGAATCCAACAAAAAATACCTCATTGGAATGCTCAATGCCGGTGGTGAACTTTTCCAGGTTACCATCTACGCCACTTCCAATGGATCAGATACTTACAAGATCCAGCAGCTCAATATTTCCCGCCAGACTGCGGCGTATTAGGTTGAAATAGTATCATTTTATGTCAAAAGTATTACGGGAAGTCCCCCCTATTACCGATAAGGATTGCTTCTACATTGTGGAGCGTCATAAAAGTGAATTCCTTTATCCCATCCATTCGCACAAGGAATACGAGCTCAATTTCATTGAGAACGGAAAAGGCGTGCAGCGGGTAGTAGGGGACAGCATTGAGGAAATTGGAAACTTTGAACTCACGCTGGTTACCGGAGACGGCCTGGAACACGCCTGGAAGCAGGGAAACTGCACGGCGCCGGATGTGCGTGAAATTACCATCCAGTTCTCTGACAGCCTGTTGGACTCCCGTCTGCTGGGCCGAAACCAATTTGCCTCCATCCGC
Source organism: Bacteroidales bacterium (assembly GCA_016285215.1). The sequence continues at coordinate 5,512 of JAEEQI010000020.1, forward strand.
AAAATGTTTGAAAAGGCCCGTCTGGGGGTCACTTTCTCTATGCAGCGCATTATGAAAGTGTACAACCTGGTAGATGCCATTCCTTCTATGAACGAGAAGTTTGAACAGTTCCTGACTATGCTCAAGATGCTGTACGAACTGTCCCAGGACGAGGGCGCACGTACCCTGGCTTCCTCCTCCTTTGCCAAGGGAGAAGACGGTCACGAAAGCCGCCGCATTTCCAAGTTAAAGGATCATATAGCTCTCCATTACGCAGAAGATCTTCGTCTGGAAGACCTCGCTTCCCTGGTGGGAATGGCTCCTTCGGCCCTTAGCCGCTTCTTTAAGCAGCATACCACCAAGACGCTTGTGGACTACATTATAGACATCCGTCTGGGGAATGCCGCCCGTATGCTGGTGGATACAACTACCAGTATATCTGAGATCTGCTATGCGTGCGGTTTTAACAACCTTTCCAACTTCAACCGCACCTTCAAGGCCCGCCGCGGATATACCCCGCGTGATTTCAGGGCCCTCTTTACCAAGAACAGGGTCTATATTTAGGCCTTGTTAAAAAAGTATCATATTTAGTCAAATTTTCATTTTTTTGGCCGAAGCGGATGCAGTAATTTTGTACCGTACAATTATTTATGTCGGCCAACATAATGAAATTAACACCAAAACTTGCAGTTTGGGCCTTTTCTGCCCTGCTCGCACTCGCTTGTTCCCAAGCACCTTCTTTTGTCACCGTGCAGGACGGTCAGTTCCTCCGCGACGGAAAACCTTATAATTATATCGGCACCAATTTCTGGTACGGCCCCATTCTGGCTTCGGATGGCGAAGGCGGTGATTTTGAACGTCTTACCAGCGAACTGGATACCCTTAAGGCCCTGGGCCTTACCAACCTTCGCGTGCTGGTGGGCGCACAGGGAGCCAATGGCGTTTTCTCCCGCGTGGAGCCTACTCTGGAGACCGAACCCGGTGTGTATAACGATACCCTTCTGGTGGGGCTTGACCGCTTCCTGGTAGAACTGGGCAAGCGCGATATGCAGGCTGTCCTTTACCTGAACAACTCCTGGGAATGGAGCGGCGGTTACGGCCAGTACTACGAGTGGGCCACCGGTGAGAAGGCTCTGATTCCGCTCATTTCCGGTTATTGGCCCTTTATGCAGCAAATGATTAAGTTCCAGACCTGCAAAGAGGCCCAGGAACTCTTCTATAATCACGTACGCGCCATTGTGGGCCGCACCAATTCCATCACGGGCAAGCCTTACAAAGATGATCCCGCCATTTTCTCCTGGCAGATTGGCAACGAGCCCCGCTGCTTCTCTTCCGAGAAGGAAGTTCAGGATGGCTTCATTGCCTGGCTCACGGAAAGCGCCCGCATTATCAAGGAACTGGATCCCAACCATCTGCTCTCTACCGGAAACGAGGGCTGGATGGGCTGCGAAAACAGCTGGGAGCTGGTAGAGCGCGTCAATTCCATTCCGGGTGTGGATTATATGACCATCCACATCTGGCCCTACAACTGGAGCTGGGCCAAGGCCGACAGTCTGGATGAAGATCTTCCCGTGGCTCTGGAAAAGACGGGCGAATACATTGGACAGCATCACGAGCTGGCCCGCAAGCTGGGACTGCCGCTGGTTCTGGAAGAATTCGGCTTCCCGCGCGACGGCTTCTCTCCTTCTATGGAGGCTACCACGCGCGCACGCGATACCTATTATGCTTATGTGTTCTCCCAGGTGGGCGGAATGCTCCAGGGCGTTAACTTCTGGAGCTGGAGCGGCTTTGCCCGTCCCGTTCACGAGCAGTGGGAGCACGGAGACCCTTACGCCGGAGACCCGGCCCAGGAGGCCCAGGGCCTTAACGGCGTTTACATAACGGACTACACCGTAGACGTTATCAAAGAGGCAATTACAAATCTAAACCAATAACTTATTTATTAACCAACAAATCTAGTAGCATGAAACAAAAACTTGTGACCTTCATGCTGGCACTCCTCGCCACCACGGCCTTGTTCGCACAGACCAAGGTTCGCGGTACCGTGTCTGACGACATGGGACCGGCGATTGGTGTATCAGTAATGGAGAAGGGCACCAACAATGGTGTCATCACAGACCTGGATGGAAACTACGAGATCACGGTGAAGCCCGGCGCTACGCTCGTGTTCTCTTCCATCGGTTATGCAACGCAGGAAATCGCTGTTGGCAGCCAGACTGTCATCAACGTGCTCCTGAAAGAGGATGCCGAATTCCTGGACGAGGTAGTCGTCGTGGGTTACGGTACTATGAAAAAGAGCGATCTCGCCGGCGCTTCCGTCTCCATGAAGGAAGACGCCATCAAGGGATCCATTATCACGAACATTGACCAGTCCCTACAGGGTCGTGCCGCCGGTGTTACCGCCGTGCAGACTTCCGGTGCTCCTGGTTCTTCTTCCTCCATCCGTGTTCGTGGTCAAGCCACCATTAATGCCAATGCAGAACCGCTGTACGTAATTGACGGCGTTATTATGCAGGGCGGTGGTTCCTCCGGTGCCGATTTCGGTCTGGGTGACGCCCTGGGTAACGGTGCAGTTTCTACTGTTTCTCCGCTGTCCACCATCAACCCTTCCGATATTGTGAGCATGGAAATCCTGAAGGATGCTTCTGCTACCGCTATTTATGGTGCTCAGGGTGCTAACGGTGTTGTGCTCATCACCACCAAGCGTGGTAAGAGCGGCGAAGCCAAGTTTACCTATGACGGTATGTTCGCCCTGGCCCGTCAGACCAAGCGTATCGGCCTGCTGAACCTGCGCCAGTTTGCCGAATACTACAACGATCTGGCCTCCGTGGGCATGGTTTCCGAGAATGAATATTATTCCGATCCTTCCATTCTGGGTAAGGGTACCAACTGGCAGGATGCTATCTTCCGCACCGCTATCCAGCATCAGCACCAGGTAAGCGCCCAGGGTGGTACCGACAGGGTTCAGTACTATGTGTCCGGATCCTACATGGATCAGCAGGGTACCATCATCGGTTCCGACTTCCGCCGTTTCTCCGTTCGCGCCAACCTGGATGCCAAGCTCAAGGACTGGTGGAAGATTGGCCTCAGCGCTTCTTACTCCAACACCAATGAGAACATGAAGCTGGCCGACTCCGACGAAGGTATCATCGGCTACTCCCTTACCTCTCTGCCTTCTGCTCCTATCTATGACCAGGATGGCAATTACTACAGCATCTCCATGAAGAACTACTCCATCATCAACCCTGTTGCCATGGCTATGTTGGAGCAGATCAAACTGAACCGCCAGAAGACTAGCGGTAATATCTTCTCCGATATCAGTTTCATCCCCGAGCTTGTATGGCATGCTGAACTGGATTATGATATTTCCTACTCCAAGGCAGAGACCTTTAACCCGTCTGTAAACCTGGGCTCCTACCAGCGTGCCGCCAACGAGGTACGTGAGCAGAAGAACAATTCCTTCTACTGGGCCCTCAAGAACTACCTCACTTATTCCAACACCTTCGGTAAGCATAGCATTACCGCTATGGTGGGTCAGGAACTGTGGGAAAGCAAATGGGATTATGAAAGCGTATTCAATACGGCTCTTCCTTCCAACGATGTGGTGAACCCTTATCTGGGTACCGGTACTCCTACCATCGGTTACGGTTTCGGTTCTTCTTCCATGGCCTCCTTCTTTACCCGTGAGACCTACAACTACGACAACCGTTACATCGCCACCTATACCTTCCGTTACGACGGTTCCTCCAACTTCGGTCCCAACAAGCGCTGGGCTCCGTTCCATTCCGTAGCTTTTGCATGGCGCTTCTCCAACGAGAAATTCATGCAGGGTGCCAAGAAGGTGCTCAGCGATGGTAAACTCCGTTTGGGTTGGGGTCAGACCGGTAACGCCGGTATTGGCTCTTACAAGTGGGGTACTTCCATGACCAAGGTAGCTACCGGTCTGGGTACCGGCTATCGTCAGAGCAACCTTCCTAACCCGAATATCATGTGGGAAAAGCAGCAGCAGTTCAACGTGGGTCTGGACCTGAGCTTCTTCAACAACCGCCTGGGCTTTGTGGCCGAATGGTATGACAAGAAGTCCAACGACATGCTCATGCCTCTGCAGCTGCCCTCTTACATGGGTACGCAGGGTAATGGTTCTTCTGCTCTGGCTGCTCCTTGGGGTAACTACGGTACCATTGACAACCGCGGTTTCGAGTTCACGCTCACTGCACACCCTGTGGAGACCAAGAACTTCCACTGGAGCAGTGAAGGACAGATCTCTTTCAACACCAATAAGCTGGTTGCTTTGGCCGGTACGGCTTCTGCCGCTATCGTTGGTTACGGTCAGTGGAATGATGTAGTGTCTGTTTCCAACGTGGGAGAGTCTCTGTACGGCTTCTACGGCTATGTGACCGACGGTATCTACCAGAGCATTGAAGAAGTGATGGCCGGTCCTGTCCAGGGTGACGGTATGCCGCACACGGTGGACGCCGACGGTATTTGGCACGCTTCTACTAACCCTGCCGATTATAACCAGTACAACACCACCTGGGTGGGTGATATCCGCTTCAAGGATTTGAACGGCGACGGTCACATCACCGAGGCCGACCGTACCAATATCGGCTCCCCGATGCCTAAGTTCACCTTTGGTTGGACCAATACCTTCACCTACAAGAACTGGGATCTGAGCATCTTCCTCAACGGTTCCTATGGCAATAAGGTTCTGAATTACCTGAATATGCGTGTAGGTAACATGAAGAGCGCCTGGGCCAACCAGCCCACCTCCGTTCTGGGACGTACCCAGCTGGAGGCCATCGATCCCGGTAAGACCTATGACGGTACCGGCAATATCTGGAACTGGTATGAAGATCCTCAGAACGTGAAGGTTAAGAATCCCAGCGCCACCCTGCCCCGTGCCACCACCGGTGACCCCAACGACAACGACCGCCTGAGCGACCGTTACATCGAGGATGGCTCTTACCTCCGTATCAAGAACATCACCCTCGGTTACACCTTCCCCAAGAACATGCTCCAGAAAGCGAAGATTGAGAATCTGCGCATTCAGGTGAACATCCAGAACCTGCTCACCTTCACCAAGTACACCGGCTACGACCCGGAAATTGGTGCAAGCACTGCTTCTGTTAACGTAATGGGTCTGGATAACGGCCGTTATCCTTCTCCTACTATGTATTCTCTTGGTCTCAATATTACATTCTAATCAGGGGAGGATATGAATATGAAAAATGTATTGAAATATATTGCATTGGCCGTTGTAGTTATGCTGGGCGTGAGCTCCTGCGACAAATTCCTGGACCGTCCGGCCGAGGACAGCTACAACTCCCAGAATTTCTACCAGGATGCCAATCAGTGCATTCAGGGTGTGAACTACCTTTACAACTCTCCCTGGTACGATGTAATCCGTGGTTTCTACCGTGTAGGTGAGTGCTTCTCCGGCAACTACTACATGGGTTCCAGCCCGTACCTTCAGTTTACGGTGAACGGTTCCGATAAGGAGTTGCGCGACATGAGCGCCTCCCTGTGGGCCGTGAACGCCAACGCCATTACCGTATACAACCGTTTGAAAGAAGTGAGCGGCGTAGATCAGGATGTCCTGAATATGTGCATGGGCGAAGCCCTCACCTGGAAGGCTTTCGCATACTTCTTCCTGGTCCGTTCCTTTGGCGAAGTCCCTATCGTCCACGACATGAGCGCGATGATTGCTTCCGGCGAGTACAACAGTGTGTACAAGGCTCCCAAGGAGGACATCTACAACTACATTGTATTGTTGCTGGACAAGGCCATGACCCTGCTTCCCAAGAAGGTGGCCAACAAGGATGGCCGTATTGATTACTATAGCGCTGAAGCTCTCCTGGCCAAGGTTTATCTGCAGAAGGCCGGCGTTACCGGTACCCTGAATCAGACCGACCTGGACATGGCTGCTGCCTATGCCAAGGATGTGATTCAGAATTCCGGCCGTCAGCTGTTGGAGGTTTATTCCGACAACTTCCGCATGCAGAACAACAAGAACCTGGAGGCCCTCATCTCCTGGCACTGGGATGCATCGGCCCAGCCTTGGACCGCCCAGAACTCCTTCCAGAGCGACCTGGGTATGAATGGCTTCGATGAGTTCGGTGATGTCTGGGGTCAGTGGAATGGTCCCTCCATCGCTCTGGCCGACCAGTTCGGTGTGAGCGCACTGCAGGATCCTGCTACCCGCAGTGATGTGGATACCCGTCGCAAGGCTACCATGATGATGGCTGGCGACACCTACGACTACTTCTGGACCACCAACGGTGGCTTTGACTACCTCCGTTTCTTCTATGATGAAGATTACGGCCCGTCCGGAACCGCCAATGCTTCTGATAAGAGCATGAACAGCCCCACTGGCACCGGTTGCGTGAAGTTCCTCTATGGAGACGGCAACGACCATATGGCTGCCCTGGGTGTATCTGCCGGCCGTATGGCTTATGGCCTTTCTACCCATATTCTCCGTCTGGCCGATGTTTATCTGGTGTACTGCGAAGCCAAGCTTCATGGCCCCGGCTCCAGCACTACGGATGCCTTTGCCCTGGATTGCTACAATGCTATTCGCAACCGCGCCATTCCCGGTGCCGTGAGCGAAAAGACCGTCATCACCTTCGAAGAAGTGTTCAAGGAGCGTAACCTGGAACTGGCCCTGGAAGGAGACCGCTGGTACGACTACGTGCGTGTAGGTTACTACAATGCCGACTTTGCCGTGGCAGACATTCAGGCTCAGCGCCGTAATTCCTACGGTGAGGGCTTGAACGACGCTTACAAGGCCTACTTTACCAATGGCGTTTGGAATACTGATGACATTGTTTACAATGCCGATGAGTTCAAACCCACCGCCGATGCCATCAAAGCCAAACTCAAGGCTCTTCCTTTCCCTTCAGAAGACGTGGTTTACAATCCTAACCTGGAGAAGGATGCCCAGCCGTTTGACCTTTCTACCATTGAGTTCTAATCCTTAGCACAAAGAGCAATGAAAAATATCATTACAAAACTTAGCATCTATGCAGTGGCCGCCTTTGCTGCCGCCTGCTGCTTCACTGCGTGTGAGGATGAACCGGATCGTTTCCAACTGGCCGAAGGCAAGCCTACCGTTTATTATGTCCGTCCTGTAAAGGCCGCTGCTGCGGACTCGCTCCTCACTAGCGCCTATATGGGCAACAGCATTTGCCTGGTGGGCGAAAACCTGCGCAGCGTTTACAAGCTCATGTTTAACGACCAGGCGGCCGTCCTCAATAACAGTTATATTACGGATAACACCCTTCTGGTGGATGTTCCCAATGAAATCCCTGGTAAGGTGTCCAACCTGATGTATCTCATTACTAAGAATGCCGATACCGTAAAGGTAGACTTCCAGGTTCTGGTTCCCGGCCCGTCTATCGTTTCCATGAAGAACGAGCATGCTCCCGCCGGTACGGTTTCCGCCCTGTACGGAGATTACTTTGTGGACGATCCCAACGTCCCCCTGCAGCTTTTTGTAGGAGACGTGGAGGCTACCATCAAGGATTTCTCCAAGGGAGCTATTACTTTTGAGGTTCCCGCTACGGCTCAGGAGAATACCCCCATCACTGTCAAGACTATCTACGGCGAAGCCAAGTCTGCCTTCTACTGGATGGACAACCGTGGAATGCTCTTCAACTTCGATACCGATCCCCATCCGGCCAACCACGGCTGGCACGCCCAGGTAATCGAGACCGACGACACTGCCCTGGACGGCAACTTCCTGCGCCTGGGTGGCACCGATGTCACCATGGACGCGGACGGCGGCTGGGATGACGGCCACTTCTCCTTCGAGTACTGGCCCGGTGACTGGACTGAACCCATCAGTTACAACGAGAGCCCGCTCCTCACCGATTTCGCCGACTTTTCTGACTGGAAGAACATGTCCATGAAGTTCGAACTGTTTGTCCCCTCGGCCAATCCCTGGATGGCCGGTTCCATGCAGCTCATCGTGGGCGGTGTGGACAAGATCAGCGGTTCGAGTGCAGGACCGGATATTTATGGCAACACCTGCGCCGGTGCCAACAACACCTACTTCAACGGAACGTCTCTGCCCCGCGGCCTGTATACCCCTTGGGTAAGTACCGGTTCCTTTGACACCGGTGACGAATGGATTACGGTAACCGTACCTTATTCCAACTTCATCTATGGCGCCGACGGCACCGTGGCCTCGGGTCCCGCCCTTACGGCGGAAGACTTCACCTCCCTCCTCATCTTCGTATGGAGCGGTGGTAACAAGGGTACCGAGTGCAACCCGGTCATCAAGATTGACAACATCCGTGCTGTTCCCAACAAATAATGAAAAGGCTTATGAAAAAGATATTTCAACTGACTTCCATTCTGGCCGTGCTCTCCGTTCTGGTGCTCTCTTGCGCCAAGGAGACGCTTAGCACCGACCAGTACGACAGCGCGGTGGTAAAGCTTCAGGCCTATGGCCCCCAGCCCGTGGTCCGTGGCGGACTGCTCCGCTTCATGGGCTCTAACCTGGACAAGGTGGCTACTGTCACCATTCCCGGGGTAGATCCTATCGTTCCCGAAGTGGTTACTGCCGGTGCCCATTCCGAGATTCGTGTAACGGTTCCCAAGGACGGTCCGGAGCCGGGTTATCCCGTGCTCACCCTGGCCGATGGAAACACCATTACCGGCAAGACCCTGCTTTCCTACAGCGAGCCCATCCTCATTGAGTCGTTTGTTCCCGCTGCCGTCTATCCCGGCGAGGTTATTACCATCAAGGGTGATTACCTGAATCTTATTCATGAAATTGTTTTCAACAATAAGGTGATTGTCTCCGGGGATTACTTTACTTCCCATACCCGTTATGAGATTAAGGTGGCTGTCCCGGAAGAGGCCCAGACCGGCAAGTTTGCCCTGGGTACCCTGGATGAGACCAAACTGAATCCCGACGATGCTACTGACAAGGCTCTCCTGGCTACTTTGAACTATATTGAGTCTGAGACTGAGCTTGTTGTGAATACGGCTACGGCTACTTTCCCTGCCGCCGCTATCAAGGGTGGCAGCGATGTGGAGATCAATGGCTCTCACTTGCTTCTGGTAGAAGAAATCTTCATCGGGGGAAATTACGAGGTTCAGGAGTTCGAAGCTACTGATACCAAGATTACCTTCTATCTCTCCGAGATGGCACCTGATGGAGAAGTAGAACTAGTGATGGCCTCCGGTGTGAGGGTCGCCATCGGCACGCTTACTACTGTTACTCCCTCTGAACTGGCGGTCTCTCCCAAACCGGTCAAGGCCGGTGCCGAGATGAAGGTCAGCGGTAAGGATCTGGATCTGGTGGACAATGTTGCCGTTGGCGGTGCCGGTGTTTCCGACTTTGAATGCAACGAGGAAGGTACCGAGATTGTCCTCACTGTTCCCGAACTGGCTGTTGAAGGAGATGTTCTCCTCATTATGGTGAACCGGAAAGAAGTAACGGTTCCCTTTACCCTGGTGAAGCCCGAGTTTGTCGCCTACGTCGAAAATCCCGCTTCAGCCGGTTCCGACCTTCACATCACCGGTAAAGATCTGGATCTGGTGGCCGCCGTCACTTTCGGAGGTGGCATCAAGGTGGAGGTAGAGCCTACCGAAACCCTTATCACCGTGGCTGTTCCCACCGCTGCTGAAACCGGTAAGGTGGTGCTCAACCTCAAGAACGGAACCGACGTCGAGATTGACGAACTCACCATCGACAAGCCCGCCGGTGCCTACATTGCTTCGTTCCCCACTGAGCAGTATCCTAAGGGTGCGATGTTTATCGTGGACATTGAGAATCCCGATCACCTCACAGGTGTACAGATAGATGGCGAAGAGGTGAATTACATCCTCAACGGTTCCACCCTGTACTTCGCTATTCCTAACTTTGCCAAGGCCAACAGCCAGCTCACGCTGGTTTCTGACAATGGTTCCGTAACCTACACCATGAACATCGATCCGGGTGACTTCATCATCACTCCTATCTGGACCGGTTCGAAGAACATCGACTGGGGCGGCACCTATGGTGAGGATGGTAAATCTCTTGCCGCTCTGGCTTATGGTGGATTTGATTGGAGCACCGTTAAGGAGGGTACAATTCTCCGTATTGAATACGAGCCTACAGTGCCCGAGGGAGAATGGTACTGCATTGCCCTGCGTCATGGCGACGGTTGGGGTAATCTGCCCGACCAGCCCGGCCAGTTTGACAATCCTGCCAATCCGTTCGATTTCGAACTGACCCAGGAAATTCTGGATGACCTGGTGGCCAGCAGCGGTCTGATTATCTCCGGTCAGAATTACAAGATTACTCAAGTAAGCCTGGTTGAGGATTTGCGCTACGGTGATACTCTTTGGAAAGGCGAACTGGTTCTGGATGCCTGGGGCATCGGTAACCAGAGCCTGGCCTGGGGTGGTTATGACTGGAGCACTGTACCTGCCGGTTCTACCTTCTTCATCTTTGCTGAACCTATCGTTGAAGAGGGCGAATGGTGGTGCATCCAGCCCCGTCATGGAACAAACTGGGGAACGCTGCCGGCTTCAGCTCCCGCTCAGTTTGATAATCCCGAGAGTCCCGCCAGCTTTGTGCTCACCCAGGAGGTCCTGGACGACCTGGTGGCCAACAACGGCATGGTGGTTACCGGTTTCGGTTGCAAGATTACCAAGCTTTGCTTGAAGAAGTAGCATTTTTAATCCGGAGGGGGCTGACCCTCCCTCCGGGTTCCAACTGAATTAAATAAGTGCTTATGAAATACCTCAGTCATTGTTTCCTCCCTTTGGCAGTGCTGCTTTCCACGCTCTGCAACTGTGGCCCTAATAACCCGGAGCCTACTCCTACTCCCACTCCGGTGGCTCCCACGGCCATTAGCCTAACTGCCAGTACCTTCGATGCTGCGGCTGCAGGCGGAAGCCAGGATATTACCATTACATCTCCTGCGCGCCCTACAGTTAGTATTCCTGCCACCGCCAAAGACTGGCTCAGCTATTCTGAAAGCGGCGTCTACAAAGACTACAAACTGACCATTACCCTCAAGGCTGCCGCCAATCCCAGTTACGAGCAGACGCGCTCTGCCGAAGTGACCATATCGGCCACCGGCGTTAATTCCGTGAAGGTTAGCGTGAGCCAGGCCACCAAGGAAATCGTTCCCGATCCTGTGCTGCCCAGCAACTCGGCCGTTGCCCGCACGAAGGAATTGGGCCTGGGCTGGAACCTGGGTAATCACTTTGACGCATACGGCGCAGACGGCGTAGCCCGGGAAGATGCCTGGGACGGTGTTCTGGCCACACAAGCCACTTTTGACGGCGTAAAGGCTGCCGGCTTTACCAGCGTCCGTATCCCCGTTACGTGGCTGGGCCACATTGGCGAGGCCCCGGAGTATACGCTGGACGAGGTATGGCTGAACCGCGTGTACGAGGTGGTGGGTTATGCCGAAAATGCCGGTCTGATTGCCATCATCAACACGCACCACGACGAGGACCATGGAGACGCCCACTGGCTGAACCTGGCCGGTGCCGTTAACAGCGAAGATACCAATACCCAGATTAAGCAGGAGATTGCTGCCGTCTGGACCCAGATTGCCAATAAGTTCAAGGATAAGGGAGACTTCCTCATGCTTGAATCCTTCAACGAACTGATTTATGGCACCGAGTGGTCTTCCACCTCTAATACGGAGAAAAAATGCGACGTCATTAACCAGTGGAACCAGGTGTTCGTAGACGCTGTGCGTGCTACGGGCGGTAATAACCAAACCCGCTGGCTGGGTGTTCCCGGCTATGCCGCCAGCCCCACTTATTTGAATTACCTCAAGGTTCCCAACGACCCTGCCAAGAAGACCATGCTGGCCTTCCACTGCTACGATCCGTATAACTATACCATTGGCGACGCCCAGCTGCCCGACTGGGGCCATACCGGTAAGTCCTATCCCAGTGGAGAGGAAGAGCTCAAAACACTGTTCAACAGCATCTACACCAACTATATTGCCAAGGATATTCCCATTTACATGGGAGAGTTCGGTTGCTCCATCCGCAATAAGGCCGATGCCAAAGCCTGGGCCTATTACCTCTACTACATGGAGTACTATGTGAAGTGTTTCAAGACCTACGGTATTTCCGGTTTCCTCTGGGATAATGGTTCCCTGGGTGAGGGAGGTAAAGGATATGGTAAGGAATCTCATCCGTACATTCACCACGGAACGGGCGAATATATGACTAACGGTGAGGAACCCGTGAAGGCCATGATGAAAGCCTGGAATACCACTGACGCCACTTACACCCTGCAGTTTGTTTACGACAGTGCTCCTACTTTTTAAGTCTACGGAATGACCAAACGCATACTCATCTTTGCTGCATTGGCCACTCTGGTGGCCTGCAGCACCGGAAATAAAAAGCCTATGGATACGCCCAAGGACCAACTTGTACATCGCCTGTTCTCGTTTGCAGAGGCGGAGCAGATAGCCTACGGCCATCAGGATGACCTCTTCTACGGTCACACCTGGTGCGTCACCGACTGGGAAAACGACCCCCTGGAACGCTCCGATGTAAAGGCTGTCACCGGCAAGTATCCTATGGTTATGGGCTGCGACCTGGGCGGCATCGAACTGGGCGACTCCTGCAACCTGGACGGCATTCCCTTCGGCCTTATGAGAAAAGCCGTTCTCAAGCATATCGAGCGCGGCGGTATTGTGACCTTCTCCTGGCATCCCCGCAACCCCCTCACGGGCGGTGATGCGTGGGACATCTCCTCCACGGAGGTGGTGAAATCCGTCCTCCCGGGAGGTGAGAAGCACGCCGAATTTATGCTTTGGCTGCAGCGTGCGGCCGATTTCATCGAATCCATAGGCCCGGATGTTCCCATCATTTTCCGCCCCTGGCACGAAAACCTGGGCAGCTGGTTCTGGTGGGGAGGGAAGCTTTGCTCCGACCAGGAATACAAAGAGCTTTTCCGTGCCACCTGGCTGTATTTTACCAAGGAGCGCGGCCTTACCAACCTTCTCTGGTGCTATTCTCCCAATGGCCCCATTCCTCCGGAAGTGTATATGTCCCGCTATCCCGGCGATGAGTTTGTGGACATCCTGGGAACGGATATTTATGAATTTGTGGGAGGCGGCTCCCTGGAAGAAGCGGGTGTCCGTTTCCAGGAGCAAGTGAAGGATATGCTTTCTACCCTGGTGGCCCTGGGCGACGAGCATAAAAAGCTCATCTGCCTGAGCGAAACGGGCCTGGAAGGGATTCCGGACCTGAAGTGGTGGACCGGGTCGCTGGCTCCGTCCATCCAGGATTTCCCCATCTCCTATGTCCTTACCTGGCGCAATGCCTGGGACCAGCCCGGCCATTTCTATGCCGCCTGGGACGGCTTTGAAGGAGCCGCCGATATGAAAGCCTTCAGCGAACTGGATAATATTGTATTCTTACCATAACCTATGACCTACAAAGAGCGTTTGAAGTGGCTCAAGGTGAGCCATAAGCAGTTGATCGAAAGAAAGAATTACCCCATTGAGGGGAACGGTGTGTACGAGCGTTACGAGAACCCCATTCTCACAGCCGATCACGCACCCCTGGAGTGGCGTTACGACCTTAATCCGGACCGCAATCCGTACCTGATGGAGCGCTTCGGTATCCATGCCACCCTTAATTCCGGTGCTATCAAGTGGAAAGACAAGTATGTGCTGGTGGTCCGTGTAGAAGGTGCCGACCGCAAATCTTTCTTTGCCGTGGCCGAGAGTCCCAACGGTGTGGACAACTTTACCTTCTGGCCGCGTCCCATTACTATGCCCGAGTGGGGTGAGCCCGCCACCAACGTGTACGATATGCGCCTCACCGCCCACGAAGACGGCTGGATTTACGGCATCTTCTGTGTAGAACGCAAAGACCATTCGGCCGAAGGAGACCTCTCTGCCGCTACCGCTGCGGCCGGCATTGCCCGTACCAAGGACCTGATTAACTGGGAACGTCTGCCCGACCTCAGAAGCGCCAGCCAGCAGCGCAACGTGGTGCTGCACCCCGAATTCGTGAACGGCAAGTACGCTCTCTACACCCGCCCGCAGGACGGCTTCATTGACGCCGGAAACGGCGGCGGCATTGGCTGGGCCCTGGTGGACAGTATGGAAGAGGCCGTGGTCAAAGAGGAAAAGATCATCAACCTCCGTCACTACCACACCATCAAGGAAGTGAAGAACGGAGAGGGCCCGCACCCCATCAAGACAGACAGGGGCTGGCTCCATCTGGCCCACGGCGTGCGCGGCTGCGCCAGCGGACTCCGCTATGTGCTGTACCTGTATATGACCTCTCTGGAAGATCCTTCCAAGGTCATTGCAGACCCTGCCGGCTTCTTTATGGCCCCCGAAGGTCCCGAGTACATTGGAGACGTGATGAACGTCCTGTTCTCCAACGGCTGGATCTGCGACCCCAACGGTAAAGTGTTCATTTACTACGCCAGCTCCGATACCCGTATGCACGTGGCCACCTCCACGGTGGACCGCCTGGTGGACTACTGTATGAACACCGCTCCAGACGGTCTCCGTACCGGCCTCTCCGTAGAGACCCTGAACAAGTTAATTGACGCTAATAATAAGAAATAGATATGAAGAGCTTGATTCTCCTGGCCACCCTGGTACTTTCGCAT
>JAEEQI010000175.1 GCA_016285215.1 Bacteroidales bacterium
TGAGCTGCCACCGTCAGGCGCTGACCGCCTTCGATATACTTGCCGGTATAGAAGTCGTACCAGCCGCCTTCCGGGAAATAGACACTGCGCTCGCGGGCTCCGTACTCGTACACCGGGCAGGCCATCAGGGACGGGCCCAGCATCCACTGGTCGGAAAGATCGCGGACCTCGGGGTCGTTGGGATAATCCATAGGAAGGCCCCTCATCAGGGTAGCGTCGTCAAAATGGACGGCTCCGGCCAGGGAATACAGGTAAGGCATCAAGCGGTAACGCAGCTGCATATACCAAAGGATGCTCTCATAGGCCGGGGAGCCCTCCGGAGCAATGTTCCAAAGCTCGCGGCGCGGCCACTGGCCGTGCGTACGGAACAGCGGAACAAAGGTGCCAAACTGGTGCCAGCGGGTCTGCAGTTCCTGCCACTCGTCGGCATTGGCGGGGTCGTAGAACTTGCTCATTACGGAGAAGCCGCCAATGTCCATACCCCAGAACGGGATGCCGCTCATAGAGTAATTGAGGCCGGCGGCCATCTGCATCCGCATATCGGTCCAGGAGGTGCCAATGTCACCGCTCCAGGAAGCCGTGCTGTAACGCTGCAGGCCGGAGAAACCATTGCGGGTCAGGAGGAATACACGCTTATTGGGATCCACGCTGCGCTGGCCCTCATAGATGGCCTGGGCGTTGACCAGGGCATAAGCGTTAAGATACTCGGTAGAAGAACCCAGGGCATTGGGCGTAAGGAGCCACTTGAGGTAGTCCATAGGGAGGCAGTCCCTCAGGTTGGGCTCGCTGGCGTCCATCCACCAGGCGTCAATCTTCTTGCCGTATTTGCTGTAGAGGCTTTCGTCCATCTGGCGCCAGAACATCTTCCGGCCGCCGGCGGCGTAAGCGTCATAGAAACTCTGCTTGTGGCCCAGCCAGTCTTCCAGGCCTTCGTCCTCGGCGTGCGTGTAGGCATAGCCGGCGGCCTTGAGTTCCTTGTAATGCTCGGTATTGGTGTAGAACTTGGGCCATACGGAAATCATAAAGCGGCCGTGCATGGCGTGCACGTCGTCCAGCATCTTCTCGGGGTCGGGATAGCGGGAGGCCTCAAACTCGTGGCTGCCCCACTGGTCATCGGCCCAGTACTGCCAGTCCTGGACAATGTTGTCCACGGGGATGTGGCGGCTGCGGAACTCGGCCAGGGTGCTCACCAGGTCTTCCTGGGTGCTGTAACGCTCACGGCTCTGCCAGAAGCCCAGGGCCCACTTGGGCATCACCTGTGCCTTGCCGGTGAGCTGGCGGTAACCCTTGATAACGCCGTCGTAGTTGTCTCCAGCTATGAAATAATAGTCGGCCTGGGGCTCAAACTCACTCCAGAAAGTGAGACGGGACTCCTGCTCAGGGCTCTCCAGCGGAGCCACGCGAAGGCCGATATAGGATACATCTCCGTCCGGCTCCCACTCAATCTTCACGGGCGTGGGCTTGCCGGCTTCCAGATGGACGGTAAACTTATAACTGTTGGGGTTCCAGGCCGGACGCCAGCGGCGGCTCATCACCTCCACGCCATCCACCTTAGTGCTCTGGAAACCGGCGTAGTACTGGATAAAGTGATAGTCACCGGTTTCGCGGGCGGTAAGGGTTCCTTCATAGGTAACCTTGGCTCCCATCAAAGGCATCTTGGGAAGGTTCTTGATGGCCCATTCGTTCTCGTAGAACAGGCTGTCTTCCTTTTGCACCAAGGGTTCTCCCTGTGCGGGAGTATAGGTACCGGTGAGTTCCAGGTCAAAGACCTCTCCCAGCTGCTTGTAAGGCTGGGCCGAACCCCAGCGGCTCAACGAATAGGCATCGAACAGAAGGCCGTAACCTTTGTTGGACACCACCATAGGCACGCTGATCTTGGTATTGTACTGATAGAGTTCCTCACGAAGGCCCTTGTGGTTGAACTCGCCGGCCTGGTGCTGGCCCAGACCATAGAAGGCCTCGTCTTCCGTAGAAGCATAGCTGACGGTGGTGCTCCAGGCTTTCTTTCCTTCCACTTCCAGGGGCTCGAAGGAAGAACGGCCGTCCAAGGCGAGCGGGGTGCCATCGGCCTTAAAGAATTGCAAGGTGCCGTCGGCCTTGGTCACCTCTACGGTAAGAGCCGATGTAGAAAGCACAACCTTGCCCTCCTCTTTGGACAGCGTGAAGTCTTTGCATCCCTGCTGGGGTAAAACCACCAGACTTTTGCGGTCGTGGAACTTCCCGTCCGGAGAAACGCTTACGCGGACCATCTCCGGAGAAATCACTTGAAGCCGCACGGCACCGTTGTCGCAAGGAACCACAACCGTGTTCCTGCTGCAAGCGGAGAGGGTCAGAAGAGCCCAGGCAATGAGGATGATTTTTTTCATAGTATGGTTTAGTATTCCCAGTCGTCGGAACGGAAAGGCGGAACCGGAATTCCGTTGGATTTCTGGAGATTGGCATTCATAAAGTTGCGCCAGCCGTAACGGACGGCAATGGGCTTGGGAACCTCAGGGCAGCTAACCAGGATGGTGCCACCGTCCCAGTCCACCTGGGCCTTTGCCAGATGGAACTGACGGTCTTCGCCGGCCAGCTCAAAGCCCACGATATCACGGGCCGAAATGCTCATCAGGTTGGACCAGACCTCGGTAAGGGTTACCTTGGCGGTACCGTCTTCCCCAAAGGTCACTTCCTTAAGACGGGGCAGTTCGATGGAAAGGCCGGAATAGATTCCATATACATTTTGGAGGGCACGCTGTACCATCATATCGCCCACTTCTTTCTTTTGGGAAGGGTGTACGGTAACCTCGTTACCCAGGGTTTCCGTGCTGATGGCCCAGGAGCCGGAGAGGATTTCCTCGGTGTGCAGCTGGTTCTCCACAAAGAAGGGACGCCAGCGGCCGTTGGAATCACTGTGTTCGTGCGGGGCCAGGAGCGTAAAGATGAAGGGCAGGTCTCTCCCCCACTCCTTGCGCCACATTTCCACCATAGCCTTCTGCAGCTTGTCGTAGCAGTGCGGCTGGCCCATATTGGAGCAGCCCTGATACCAGAGGATACCCTTGGCGGCATAACCCACGATGGGTTTGACGCGGCCGTTCCAGATGAGTTCCGGGGTCTCGGGCCAGCGGTCGGGCTGTTCCTCAACGGCATACAGGTCCTTGAGTTCCTGCTCGGTAAGGCCGGCGCCGTCAATGACTTCGCGGGTCATCCAGGGTTCGATACGACTGCCGCCCCAGGCATTCACAATGATGCCCACGGGCACGCCCAGGGACTTGGAAAGGCGTTTTCCAAAGAAATAGGCCACGGCCGAAGTCTTGGCCGTGACGGCGCCGTCGGTGTAGGCCCACACGGCGTCCACATCGGCCTGGGGTTCGGTGCACTTGCCGGTCTTGATATCAAACACGCGCACCTGGGATGCGGTTTCCGGAGCGGCCATAATGGCCTCGGTGGCTCCTTCCACTTCCTGGAAGCCAAAGCCGGAGATGGGCATCTCCATATTGGACTGGCCGCTGCAAAGCCATACTTCTCCCAGCACAATGTCGTTCACCGTGACGGTTTCCTTGCCGGATTTCACCGTGAGCGTGTACGTGGCGCCATCGGCCTTTCCGGTGACAATGTTTACCCGCCAGGAACCATCGGCCTCCACCGTGGTCTTATAGGTTTGTCCGTCCCAAATCACTTCCACCTTCTTGCCGGGGTCTCCCCAGCCCCAGACCGGGGCCTCCGTCTGCTGCTGCAGGACGGCGTGGTCGGAGAAGATATGCGAAAGTACCAGGGTGGCCAGGAGAATCAAGCTCTTCATATCTATTTCTTATTATTAGCGTCAATTAACTTGTTCAGGGTCTCAACGGTCAGGCCGGTGCGGAGGCCGTCGGGAGCGGTGTTCATACAGTAGTCCACCAGGCGGTCCACCGTGGAGGTGGCCACGTGCATACGGGTGTCGGAGCTGGCGTAGTAAATGAACACTTTACCGTTGGGG
>JAEEQI010000176.1 GCA_016285215.1 Bacteroidales bacterium
CGGATAACCGCCGGTCTCGCCCTGGCTGTCGCGCACGTCCTTGAGCCACTTGTGGAAGAAGCGGTCCGTGTTGGCAAAGAAGCTGCCGGTCTCGGTAAAGACCTGCGTATCGGCCATCCAGCCCAGTCGCTCGTTGCGCTGGGGGCAGTCCGTAGGAACGGAGAGATAGTTGGACAGCTGACCCCAGTAAGTATTGGAGATGAGCTTGTTAACCAGCTCGTTACCCGTCTCGATCTTGCCAATTTCCATCTCCTTGGAAATGGAAGTGACCGGAACGGAAGCGATGGACTTGAACTGCACGGGACCGTCGGCCGTTACGGCAATATAGCGGTAACCCCAGAAAGAAGTGCGCGGCTGATAAGCCACAAAATCATTAGAAGGGCCGAAGGTATAGGTCATCCAAATCTCGTCCGGATCTACGCGCAGGTTGCGGCGGTGGGTACTTCCCTCGGGGCCGTCCATACCGCGGCGCTCGGCGCCGTTGCCGTCGTTGAGAATCTCGGAGGGACGGCAGATCAGGAGCGTCCCCTCAGCTGCCTTGAACACAAAGGAAGGAACGGCGGCGGCATTCTGGCCAAAGTCCACCACCAGGGTTTCCCCGGGGTTGAGTTCCACCACCTCTCCGGCTTTGTAGTCTCTCTTAATCACAACTTTACCGTATTCTACCTCATCCTTCACTTCCGACTCCACGGCATCGGTCACGCCTTCCCAGACATAGGTCTTGACGGGCTGAAGCCTGAGGTCTTCGCGCTGGTAAATTTCGGCCCCCACGTTGGGCAGGATCTCTCCCGGGAACTCGGTATTGACCTCGGGGGTCTTGAGCAGCTCGGGGGTATCGTAGCCCATAGGGCAGCGGGCGTCGTATTCCTCACCGTCAAAGATGCCGGAATGCTTCACGGGACCGGCAATGCCGGCCGTCCAGTGTTCGGTATCGGTTCCAAAACGCTCCTGGCTGCCATCGGCATAGGTGAGTTCCAGAACGCAGCGGAAAGCGCATTTCTTGCCAAAAGCGCCAGCTCCACCGCCCTTGACAATCTTGTCGGACCACCAGCCGGGAGTTACCTGTGCAGAGAGCACATTCTCCTCCCCTGCCTTCTTGTGGAAGGCGTCCGTTACGTCGTAGGTGAAGGAGCGCTTGGTCTTTCCATTGTGGGTAAAACCGGGCTTGAGCACTTCCCGGCCCACCAGTTCTCCGTTGAGATAGATATCATATACGCCCAGGCCGGCGGTCATCCACACGGCCTTGGTCACTTTCTTCTCGTTCTTGACGGTAGAGAGGAACCAGTTGGCACCGGGCGCGCTCTTTGAGGCATTGGGAGCCGCCACCGGCGCATCCACTACGGAAATCCACTGGGAGACATCCCAGGCCCCGTTATCCAGGGCATCGGTGAGGGTCCCCACCGGACCGGCCGGCTGGGAGGTACCGCAGGCAGTCAGGGCAACGGCCAGGGCTGCCAGAAGAAACAGACGGGTTTTCATAACTATTTCATTTTAATGACAAACGTAGGATCCAGCGGATAACGGCCGAAGTCCTTTCCAAACAGCGACAGACCGCCTTCCTGGCCAAACAGCGACAGACCGCCTTCCTGGCCCTGAGGGACCGCAATGCGGAGGGTAAAGGTGCGGCCCACCTCACCGGCATCCTGCACGGGAAGCGGAATACGGACCAGCTGGCCGTAGGTTCCGGCTTCGCGGATGCGGGCCACATTGGGCTGAGCGCCCCAGGAAAGGATGCCGCGGTGGTCGGCCGGGCAGTCGGTGAGCTGGGCGCCGCCCAGGGTATAACCATTTATGCTCACGGTAACGGCCGAAGGCCAGAGCTCTTCGTCGGTCATAGCAAAGGCATTGAGAGACTTGCAGTGGTCGTAAGTGCCGCCACCCAGCATAAAGTCTCCCTGGATGTCGTTGCCGGCCACGTCCTTGCCCAGTATCTGACGGGAAGAGGCTTCAAATATAAGCTCTGCAGAAGCCGCCTTGCTCAGATCCAGGTCTTTGGGAAGGGTAATCTGATACTCAAACCAGCCGTTGCCAAAGCCGTTGACCTTGAGGCCGTCGTACACGCTGGAATTCCCCAGGGACCATTTCTGGGCCACATAGGAGTTCACCGGGAAACTGATAAGGCGCACGCCCTCAGGGTCGGTTCCGTTCTTGACGCGGAAGGTGGTGAAGTTGCGGTGCAGCACGGTGCCATCGGCCTTCTTTAAGACAAAGCGGAGGAGGTAGAGGCCCTTCTCTTCCGGAATGGCCACGCTCACGCGGCCGGCCTTGCGGTTGAGGTAGGGCTCAAACGTTACGGGAACGGAACCGCTCTCGTAAGTGTCAAACTGGCCCAGGATATTCCAGCCCACCAGTTCGGTTTCCAAAGTGAGCTTGCCGGGATCCTCGTCCGTCATAAAGGAAGCAAAGAAAGGAACTTCCAGTTTCTCTCCGCCACGGACCTCGGAGTAGAGGTAACGCATAGGAGAAATGTAATACGGGCTGTGGAAATCGGCCAGAGTCATTCCTGGCACCAGCTCGTCCAGACCGTCAATCTTGGGAGAGCGGTCGTACTGGACGTAGCCGTTCCACTCGTTAATGACGTCGTGATGCTCCGTGTACAGCCAGCCGGCGCAGCCGGGATGGCGGCGGAAGGCATCCATCATAATGTGGTAGTCCCAGGTAAAGTCAATGTCTCCGGCACTGCCTTCGTAACCCCATACGTCTCCGCATTCGCTGTTGATCATAGGGGCGCCGTCCTGCACATTGTCTCCAATGAAGTTAAAGTGGCTGCCGGGGAAGGTATTGCTCTCGTACTGCTCAATTTCGGCCTCCCAGACCCAGCCGCGGTTGTAGGCGTGCCAGGAGTTGATGTCCGTCTCCACGTGGTCTCGCAGGCAGGCCGAATTGTCTTCGGCCAGACGGGTGGGATCCAGCGTCTTGGTAATCCGGTGCATCTCCCGCACCCATTCCTGCGTCTCGGGCAGGTACTTTCCGTTGGTATGCAGACCCCAGGACTCGTTGAAGTTGACCCAGGCAAAGATGGACGGATGGTTGAAGTCTCTTTCTATCTGGCCCAGCATACAGTGCTCCCAGTCGGCCTTGGCTTCCTGCGTGGGTGCGCCCCAGAAGTTGGGCGTATCGGCCATAATGAGGAGACCCAGCTTGTCGGCCCAGTAGAGCTTGCGGGGCACTTCCACCTTGATGTGGATGCGGTTGCCGTTGAGCCCCAGCTGCTTGGAAATCTCTATCTCGTGCTTCATAAACTCATCGCTGGGGAAGGTGTAGTAGCCTTCCGGATGGTAGCTCTGGTCCAGCGTGAGCTGCAGGTAGATGGGCTTGTTGTTAAGGGCTACATAGGCGTAATCCGTTCCGGGAAGCTTGGCCACACCCACCTTGCGCTGGCCCCAGTAGCTGTTTACGGCATCGATGCTGCCTTTCCTGCCCTGCAGGGAAGCCGTCACCTCATACAGGAAGGGATCATCGAGGTCCCAGAGGTGCTGGTCCTTGATGGACAGTTCAAAGCGGGCCTGGGCCTTTCCTCCCATATCGGCCTTGAAGGTCTCCTGGCCTCCGGTCTTGAACTGCAGCTGGAACTGCTCCCCTTCTGCGGCCGGCTGAGCCAGCTTCACATCTACCGTAACCTTGGAGTTGTCCATATCCGGAAGGAAGTGAAGGGACTTGATGTAATTGGCTCCACGGGCCTCCAGATACACGGTTTGCCAGATACCGCGGACGTTGCCGTAACCCTGCTTGCCGTAGAGATGGGCGTCGCTGTAGGTATCGTCTACCTTGAGCACCAGCGGATAGGTGCCGCCGGCCTTCACGTCCTTGAGCTCAAACTCAAAGGGGGTGTAGCCGCCCTGGTGACTGCCCAGTTCCTTGCCGTCCAGCCAGGCCTGGGTTTCCCAGTCGCTGGCTCCCACCACCAGGAAGACGCGCTTGCCTTTCCAGGCCTTGGG
>JAEEQI010000021.1 GCA_016285215.1 Bacteroidales bacterium
AAAATTGTTAACAATTATATTTTTTACGTAAAATGAAGAAAGGAATTCATCCCGAAACCTACCGTCTTGTAGCTTTCAAGGATATGTCCAATGACACCGTCTTCGTCACTCGCAGCTGCGCTCCCTCCAAGGAGAACATCACTGTAGAAGGCGTTGAGTACCCGCTGGTGAAGCTGGAAATTTCCAACACTTCCCACCCGTTCTACACGGGCAAGGTGAAGCTTGTGGACACCGCCGGCCGCGTGGATATGTTCTATCAGAGATACAAGAGCCGCAAAAAATAAATTTTGCGACCCAAAGGTTGAAAAAAGGAGACTCAAAATTTGGGCCTCCTTTTTCTTTTTTTTATTTTTTTTACTAACTTTGCATCCCGTGAGTAGTGTAACAAAGATACCCTTTAGCGTCCTTGTGTCCACCCGGCTGGGCATTGTTGCACTGACAGCTATTATACTCTACAGTTTACCGGTTCTCCCCGATGGTGGAACCGGCTTTTTTTGTGTATGAAAGCATCCTTGATATTGGAAGACGGATCCCGCTACGAAGGGACCGCATTCGGAAGTCTCCGGAACACCTCCGGCGAAGTGGTATTCAACACGGCTATGACCGGCTACCCGGAAAGCCTGACCGACCCTTCTTACGCCGGCCAGATTCTGGTGTCCACTTTCCCGCTCATTGGCAACTACGGCGTACCGCCGCACGGTAAGGAAGAAGACGGCCTGGAAGAGAACTTCGAAGGCAGTCACATCTATGCCCGTGCCCTGGTGGTGGCCGACTACAGCAGCGCCTACAGCCACTGGAACGCAGAGGAAAACCTGGAAGAGTGGCTCAAACGGGAAGACATCCCCGCCATCACCGGCATTGACACCCGCGCCCTCACCAAGGCCCTCCGTGAGAAGGGCGTGATGCGCGGCCGCATCGTGATGGAAGGACAGGCCGAAGAAGCCGGAAACGATACTTACGAAGACCACAACTTTGTGGCCGAAGTCTCCTGCCGCGAGGTCATCCACTACCTCCCGGCCCAGACCCCTCGCAAGAAGGTGGTGCTGGTAGACTGCGGCTGCAAGTACAATATCATCCGCTGCCTCCTCTCCAGAAACCTGGAAGTGATCCGCGTCCCGTGGAACTACGACTATACCGGAATGGAGTACGACGGCCTGTTCCTGAGCAACGGCCCGGGCAACCCCGAGCAGTGCAAGGAAGCCGTGGACATCCTGCGCAAAGTACTGGCCCAAGGCCTGAAGGATGCCAAGGAAGGCCGCCCGGTGAAGCCCATTATGGGTATCTGCCTGGGTAACCAGCTCCTGGGCATTGCCGCCGGAGCCCGCGTCTATAAACTCAAATACGGCCACCGCGGTCACAACCAGCCGGTGCGCCTCAACGGCACCACCGAGTGCTTCATCACCAGCCAGAACCACGGTTACGCCATTGCCAACGACTCCCTCCCCGAAGGCTGGAAGCCCCTGCTGGTCAATATGAACGACGGCTCCAACGAAGGTATGGAGCACGAAAATATGCCCTGGTTCTCCGTCCAGTTCCACCCCGAGGCCAACGGCGGCCCGCTGGATACCGAGGTTCTCTTTGACCGCTTTGCCGACCTTATGGAGCATCCCCTCACGGACGGCCGCGCTCCCATCAGCGGCCACCTGCAGAAGGCCATTCCCCAGACGCAGCCCAAGAAGGCCATCTCCACCGTGCTGGTGCTGGGTTCCGGCGCCCTCAAGATTGGCGAGGCCGGTGAGTTTGACTACTCCGGTTCCCAGGCCCTCAAGGCCCTGCGCGAAGAAGGCATCCGGACCGTGCTCATCAAC
Source organism: Bacteroidales bacterium (assembly GCA_016285215.1). Next base: position 1,809 of record JAEEQI010000021.1, read on the forward strand.
CCCAACATTGCCACTGTCCAGACCAGCGAAGGCATAGCCGACAAGATTTACTTCCTGCCCGTAACGCCCGACTTTGTAGAAAAAGTCATCCGCAAGGAGCGCCCGGACGGCATCTTCCTCTCCTTTGGCGGCCAGACGGCCCTCAACTGCGGCATCCAGCTCTACAAGAGCGGTGTGCTGGAGCGCTACGGCGTGCAGGTGCTGGGAACGCCCGTCCAGACCATCATTGACACGGAAGACCGCGAGCTCTTTGTAGAGAAGCTGGACGAGATTGACGTCAAGACCATCAGCAGCGTTGCCTGCTCCTCCATAGAAGAAGCCAAGAAGGCTGCTTCCGAACTGGGTTATCCCGTGATCCTGCGTTCGGCCTTTGCCCTGGGCGGCCTGGGTTCCGGCTTCTGCGACGACGAAGCCCAGCTCCTCAAGCTGGCCGAAAAGTCCTTCTCCTTCTCCCCGCAGGTGCTGGTAGAGAAGAGCCTGAAGGGCTGGAAAGAAATTGAATACGAAGTGGTGCGCGATGCCTACGACAACTGCATCACGGTTTGTAATATGGAAAACTTTGACCCGCTGGGCATCCACACGGGTGAAAGTATTGTGATTGCTCCCTCCCAGACCCTCTCCAACGAGGAATACCACTTCCTCCGCTGCCTGGCCATCAAGATTGTGCGCCACCTGGGTATCGTGGGTGAGTGCAACGTGCAGTATGCCTTCGACCCCAACTCGGAGGACTACCGCGTCATTGAGGTGAACGCCCGTCTGAGCCGCTCTTCGGCCCTGGCTTCCAAGGCCACCGGCTATCCCCTGGCCTTCATTGCCGCCAAGCTGGGCCTGGGCAAGGGTCTGTTCGATCTTAGAAACAGCGTGACCCAGACCACTTCGGCCTACTTTGAGCCCGCCCTGGACTATGTGGTTTGCAAGATCCCCCGCTGGGACCTGGGCAAATTCCACGGAGTTGACCGCGAAATTGGCTCCAGTATGAAGTCCGTGGGTGAGGTGATGTCCATTGGCCGAACCTTTGAGGAAGCCATCCAGAAGGGTCTGCGTATGATTGGACAGGGTATGCACGGTTTTGTAGAGAACCGTCCCCTCCCCTTCGCCGACCTGGACAAAGCCCTCCGCGAGCCCACCGATATGCGCATCTTTGCCATCTGCGAGGCTATGCACCAGGGTTACACCGTAGAACGCATACACGAACTTACCAAGATAGATCGCTGGTTCCTCTTGAAGCTGCTCAACATCATCCATCTGGATCAGCAGCTTCAGGAATACAGCGTGGAGAGCCTCCCCGCCGACCTCCTGCGCCGCGCCAAGGTGTACGGCTTCTCCGACTTCCAGATTGCCCGCGCCACCGCCGGCAAGGATGGCAAGCCGGAAGGCCTGGCCGTCCGCGCCCGCCGCGAGTCCCTGGGCATTGTCCCCTACGTCAAGCAGATTGACACCCTGGCCGGCGAATTCCCCGCCGAGACCAACTACCTCTATATGACCTACCAGGCCACGGAGCACGATGTGGCTCCCGGCAGCGAAGACAGCCGCGAGGGCGTGGTGGTGCTGGGTTCCGGCGCCTACCGCATTGGTTCCTCCGTGGAGTTTGACTGGTGCTGCGTGCAGGCCGTCAAGACCATCCGCAACCACGGCTACCGCAGCGTAGTGGTCAACTACAACCCGGAAACGGTTTCCACCGACTACGACGTAACCGACCGCCTCTACTTTGACGAGCTCTCCTTCGAGCGCGTTCTGGATGTGGTGGCTATGGAATCGCCCAAGGGCGTGGTGGTCTCCACCGGCGGACAGATCCCCAACAACCTGGCCGTCAAGCTGGCCAACCGGGGCATCCGCCTGATGGGCACTTCGGCCGAAGACATTGACCGGGCCGAAGACCGCAAGAAGTTCTCCGCTATGCTGGACGGTCTGGGCGTGGACCAGCCCGAATGGGGCGAGCTCACCTCGCAGGCCGATATTGACAGCTTCATTGGCCGCGTGGGCTTCCCCGTGTTGGTGAGACCTTCCTATGTGCTCTCCGGTGCCGCTATGAACATCTGCTCCAACCAGGAAGAGCTGGAGCGCTTCCTGCAGCTGGCCGCCACGGTCTCCCAGGAGCACCCGGTGGTGGTGAGCCGCTTTATTGAAAACGCAAAGGAAATTGAATTTGACGCCGTGGCCGACCACGGTCAGATCATAGCCTACGCCATTGGCGAGCACGTGGAGTTTGCCGGTGTCCACTCCGGTGACGCCACCATCCAGTTCCCGCCGCAGAAGCTGTATGTGGAGACGGTGCGCCGCATCAAGCGCATCAGCCGCCAGATTGCCGCCGGCCTGCACATCTCCGGTCCCTTCAACATCCAGTACCTGGCCAAGGAGAACGACGTTAAAGTTATCGAGTGCAACCTGCGCGCCAGCCGCAGCTTCCCGTTCGTGAGCAAGGTTCTCAAGATCAACCTGGTGGAACTGGCCACCAAGATTATGCTGGGAGAGAAAGTGACGCCTCCGTCCAAGGACCTCTTTGACCTGGACTGCGTGGGTATCAAGGCTTCCCAGTTCTCCTTCAACCGCCTCCAGAAGGCAGACCCCGTGCTGGGTGTGGATATGGCCTCTACCGGTGAGGTAGGCTGCATTGGAGATGATGTACCCACCGCCATCCTGGAGTCTATGCTCTCGGTAGGTTACCGGGTGCCCAAGCAGAACATCCTCCTGTCTACGGGTACGCCCAGACAGAAGGCCGATATGCTCCCGGCCGCCCGTATGCTGGTGGACCACGGCTACAAGCTGTTTGCCACCGGCGGCACCTCCCGCTACCTCACGGAGAACGGAGTTCCCAACACCCTGGTCCACTGGCCCAGCGAGCCCGACAAGGAGCCCCAGGCCCTGGATCTGCTGCACCGCAAAGAGATTGACCTGGTGGTGAACATTCCCAAGGACCTCACCCCTCGTGAGCTGTCCAACGGATACAAGATTCGCCGCGCAGCCATAGACCTCAACATCCCGCTGGTCACCAACGCCCGCCTGGCAGCGGCCTTCATTTCGGCCTTCTGCACCGTGGACATTGACAGCATTCCCATCAAGAGCTGGGACGAATTCGCTTAATGGAAACACACAACCTTATAGTATATGAGCAAACTTAGATTTGACGTTGTTCAAGACGCCTTCAAGAAAAGAGCGCTGGAAGTAGTGGCTCCCGCCAGTCTGCCGTCCAAGTATTTCGGCGAACTGGTGTTCAACCGCGAAATGATGCGCAAGTACCTGGATATCAGGGTCTACGAAGCCCTGATTGACTGCATTGACAACGGCCGTCCGTTGGATCTGGCCACCGCAGACGAGGTGGCCGACGGTATGAAGGAATGGGCCCTGAGCCACGGTGTGACCCACATCACCCACTGGTTCCAGCCCCTCACGGAAGTAACCGCCGAGAAGCACGACTCCCTTATGGAATACGACCGCAAGGGAGGTATGATTGAATCCTTCAACGGAAAAGCCCTCATCCAGCAGGAACCGGATGCCTCCTCCTTCCCCAGCGGCGGTATCCGTGCCACCTTCGAGGCCCGCGGCTACACTGCCTGGGACCCCACCTCTCCGGTCTTCATCCAGGACGACACCCTGTGCATCCCCACCATCTTCATCTCTTACACCGGAGAAGCTCTGGACTACAAGGCTCCGCTCAAGAAGGCCCTCAAGGCCGTCTCCGACGCCGCCATTCCCATCTGCAAACTCTTCAACCCCAAGGTTAAGAAAGTGGTTTCCTACCTGGGCTGGGAGCAGGAGTACTTCCTGGTAGATGAGGACCTGTACGCCGCCCGTCCCGACCTGATGCTCACCGGCCGCACCCTTATGGGTCACGCCTCATCCAAGAACCAGCAGCTGGACGACCATTACTTTGGTGCCATCCCCACCCGTGTGGCCGCCTTTATGCGCGATCTGGAGTTTGAGGGCTACAAGCTGGGCATTCCGCTCAAGACCCGTCACAACGAGGTAGCTCCCAACCAGTTTGAGTTTGCTCCCATCTTTGGTGAGTGCAACCTTTCCAACGACCAGAATCAGATGATTATGAACACCATGAACCGCGTTGCCCGCAAGCACGGTTTTGTGGTTCTGCTGCACGAGAAGCCCTTTGCCGGCATCAACGGTTCCGGTAAGCACAACAACTGGTCGCTGGGTACCGATACCGGCACTTTGCTTATGGCTCCCGGCAAGGATGCCAAGGGCAACCTGCAGTTCATCATCTTCTTTGTAAACGTACTGGCCGCCGTGCAGCGCCACAACGCCCTGCTCAAGGCCAGCATCGCCAGCGCCACCAACGCCCACCGTCTGGGTGCCAACGAGGCTCCGCCCGCAATTGTTTCGGCCTTCCTGGGTCAGACTATGACCGAGGTGCTGCACAAGCTGCTGGAGGTTCCCTCCGGCACTCCCATCGAGATTGCCGGCAAGAAAGGCGCCTCCGTGGGTATTGTGGAAATCCCCCAGATTTTCCTGGACAATACGGACCGCAACCGCACCTCTCCCTTTGCCTTCACCGGCAACCGCTTTGAGTTCCGCGCCGTGGGTTCCAGCGCCAACTGCGCCGGTGCTATGACCGTGCTCAACGCCGCCGTGGCCCAGCAGCTCATTGAGTTCAAGGCCGCCCTGGACAAGGAGATGGCCGCCGGCAAGCCGCTGGAAGTGGCTGCTATGGATGTGCTCAAGCCCATCATCCGCTCCATCATTGACGTGGTTTGCTTTGACGGCAACGGTTATTCCGACGAATGGAAGAAGGAAGCCGCCCGCCGCGGCCTGGATACCGAGACCCGCGTTCCCGAGATGTTCAAGGCTTTCACCAAGCCCGAGTCCGTGGAGCTCTTCACTTCCCTGGGCATTTACAACCTCAAGGAACTGCAGGCCCGCAACGAGGTCAAGTGGGAGATGTACACCAAGAAGATCCAGATTGAAGCCCGCGTGATGGGACGTATGGCCACCAACCATATCATTCCCGCCGCCCTGGCCTACCAGACCAAGCTGCTCAAAAACGTGAAACTGATGAAGGATGTCTGCCCCGACACCTATGAATCCCAGGCCAACGTAGCCCTGGATCTGGTGCGCAACATCTCCTCGCTGGTGTCTGACATCACCACCAAGGTGGACGAGATGGTAGAGGCCCGCAAGGCAGCCAACGTTCTGGAGAACGAGTACGAGAAGGCCAAGGCCTATCACGCCATTGCCGAGCGCCTGGAAGCCATCCGCAAGCCCATTGACAAACTGGAAGAGATTGTGGACAACGACGTTTGGCCGCTGCCCAAGTATCGCGAACTCCTGTTCATCAATTAATGTATTTTTCCGATTCCAGAGAGTTACACGAAGAGTGCGGCGTAGTGGGGTTCTACGGTGTAGACCACGCTGCGACGCACGCTTTCCTCGCACTCCAGAGTCTCCAGCACCGGGGACAGCAGGGCTGCGGCATTGCCACGGTGGACCCTTCCGGCCAGATTCTTCTCCAGAAGAACGCCGGTCTGGTAAAGGAAGTCTTTAGCCAGAAGGACATAGAGAATCTTCCCGGCACTTCCTGCATCGGCCACGTCCGTTATCCTACCACCAATGTGGGCGGTCAGGAAAACATCCAGCCCTTCCTCTTCTCCCGCCTGGGAGGTCCCTTTGCCCTGGCTCACAATGGCAACATTGTCAATGCCGGGCAGGTAACGAAGTATCTGGAAAAGCAGGGACACCTGTTCCGCAGCACCTCCGACAGCGAGCTGTTTGCCTACCTCATTGGCACCACTATGCGCCAGGCCAGCAACTGGGAAGCCCGGATTACCCGCGCCGCCAACCTCCTGGACGGAGCGTTTGCCACGGTGATCCTCACCCCCAACGCTTTGTACGCCTGCCGCGACAAATACGGCTTCCGTCCCCTCTCCCTGGGTAAGCTGGGCTCCGGCTACATTGTGGCCAGCGAGACCTGCGCCCTGGAAACGGTGGGGGCCCAGTGGATCCGCGACGTAGAGCCCGGAGAACTGCTCACCATTGACAAGGACGGTGTCCACAGCAGCTGGCATTCCCGCACAGGCCTGCACCGGATGTGTGCAATGGAGTACATTTACTTTGCCCGTCCGGACAGCGTCATCGAGGGCTGCAGCGTGCACGCCTTCCGCAAAATGTCGGGACGCCTCCTGCAGGCCGAACATCCCGCCGACGCCGACCTCGTGACCTGCGTGCCCGAGTCCAGTATGAGCGCCGCAATGGGTTTTGCCGAGGCCTCGCACCTCCCTCTGGAAATGGGAATCATCAAGAACATCTACGTAGCCCGCACCTTCATCCAGCCCACGCAGTCTATGCGCAACGTGGGCGTCAAGATGAAGCTCTCGCCGGTTACCAGCATAGTGAAAGGCAAACGCGTGGCCGTCATAGACGACTCCATAGTCCGCGGCACCACCTCCAAGATCCTGGTGCAGATGCTGCGGGAAGCCGGCGCCACGGCGGTCCATATGCGCATTGCCAGTCCTCCCTACGCGTGGCCCTGCTTCTACGGCATAGACACCGGTACCAGCGACCAGCTGCTGGCATCGGGCCGAAGCCTCCAGGAAATCAGCGATTTCATAGGGGCCGATTCGCTGGGATACCTCTCGGTGGAAGCCCTCTACAAGGCCTCCGGCCGCCAACAGCTCTGCACGGCCTGCTTTGACGGCAGGTACCCTACCGAGCTGTATAACGAACCAGACAATAAATAGTTTTATTATTAATATGGAAAAGAACAAGTTAGATGTGGTACTCGGCCTCCAATGGGGCGACGAGGGTAAAGGCAAAGTAGTGGATGTGCTCACTCCCGCCTACAAGATGGTAACCCGTTTCCAGGGTGGCCCCAATGCCGGTCATTCCCTGGTCTTTGGCGGTGACCATTTTGTGCTTCACACGGTTCCCTCCGGTGTTTTCCGCGAAGGCACTGTGAACGTGATTGGCAACGGCGTGGTCATTGATCCCGTGATTCTGCTGGAAGAGATTGAAGCCATCGAGAAGATGGTGGGAAGCATCACCGGCAAGCTGGTCATCTCCAAGCGCGCCCACCTCATCCTTCCCACTCACCGTATGCTGGACGCCGCCAGCGAAGCCGCCAAGGGCAAGTCCAAGATTGGATCTACCCTCAAGGGCATCGGCCCCACCTATATGGACAAGACGGGCCGAAACGGTCTCCGCGTGGGCGACATCCTGACCCCGGAGTTTGTGGACAAGTACAACGCCCTCAAGAAAAAGCACGAGGGTCTGCTGGCACAGTACGATTTCCAGTACGACATCACCGACTACGAGAAGCAGTGGATGGCCGCCATCGAGTCCCTCAAGCGCTTCCCCTTCATTGACACCGAGGTGTACGTGAACGAGGCCCTGGACAAAGGCACGCCCATCCTGGCCGAAGGTGCCCAGGGTTCCCTGCTGGACATCGACTTCGGCACTTATCCTTTTGTCACTTCTTCCAACACCCTCAGCGCCGGCGTGTGCACGGGTCTGGGCATTGCTCCTTCCCGCGTGGGCAACGTGTACGGCATCTTCAAGGCCTACTGCACCCGCGTGGGCAGCGGTCCCTTCCCCACCGAGCTCTTTGACGAGGACGGTGAGCGCCTCCGCCAGATTGGCCACGAGTTCGGTGCCACCACGGGCCGTCCCCGCCGCACCGGCTGGCTGGATATGGTAGCCCTCAAGTACACCGTTATGATGAACGGCGTAACGGATCTGATTATGATGAAATCCGACGTGCTGGACGACTTTGACACCATCAAGGTGGCCGTAGCTTACGAAGAGAACGGTAAGACCATCACCGACTTCCCCTACGACGGCGGTGAGCACGTGAAACCCGTATACAAAGAATTCCCCGGATGGAAAACCTCGCTCAGCGGACTCCGCCGTTACGAGGATTTCCCCGAGGCCTTCAAACAGTATATCTCTTATATCGAGAAGGAGACCGGCTGCCGGATCAAGATTGTATCCGTGGGACCGGACCGCGATGCTACCGTAGTGCGCTACTAGGCAATACCCACGCGAGAGAAAATCTCGTCAACGTTCTTGAAATAATAGTCCAAGGTGAAGCAATCATCCAGCTCTGCCTTGGACAATTTCTTTGTAACGTCTTCGGAGGCCTCCAGCAGGGTCTTGTAATCCTTATTGTTGGTCCAGGCATCCATTGCGATGGGCTGCACGGTGTCGTAAGCCTGCTCGCGGGAGAGACCCTTGGCAATGAGGGCGTTCATCACGCGCTGGGCAAAGATGACGCCGCGGGTGCGGTAGATGTTGGCCATCATAGTCTCCGGGTACACCACCAGGTTCTCAAGAATACCCTTGAAACGCTGAAGCATATAGTCCAGGAGCTCGGTGGCGTCCGGGAGAACGATGCGCTCCGTGCTAGAGTGGGATATGTCACGCTCGTGCCAGAGGGCCACGTTCTCGTAGGCGGTGGCCATATAGCCGCGCATCACGCGGGCGCAGCCCACGATGTTTTCTGAGCTGATGGGGTTGCGCTTGTGAGGCATAGCGCTGGAGCCCTTCTGGCCCTTGCGGAAAGCCTCTTCCACCTCTCGGACCTCCGTACGCTGGAGGTTGCGCACCTCAAAGGCCATCTGCTCCAGGGTGGAGGCAATGAGGGCCAGGGTGCCCACGTAGCAGGCGTGGCGGTCACGCTGCAGCACCTGGGTGGAGATATTGGCCGAAGCAATGCCCAGCTTCTCGCACACATAGTCCTGAATGAACGGAGGGATGTTGGCAAAGTTGCCAACGGCGCCGCTCATCTTACCGGCCTCAACGCCGGCGGCGGCATAGTCAAAGCGCTCGATGTTGCGCTTCATCTCTTCAAACCAGAGGGCCCATTTAAGGCCGAAGGAAGTGATGTCGGCGTGGATACCGTGGGTGCGGCCGATGCAAGGGGTTGCCTTGAATTCCAGGGCGCGGCGGCGCAGCACTTCCAGGAATTCCTCCAGGTCTTTGCGGAGGATGGCGTTGGCCTGCTTGAGCAGGTAACCGTTGGCGGTGTCCACCACGTCGGTGGAGGTGAGGCCGTAGTGAACCCACTTGCGCTCCTCTCCCAGGCTCTCGCTCACGGCACGGGTGAAGGCCACCACGTCGTGACGGGTCTGCTCTTCAATCTCGCGGATGCGGCTTACTTCAAAGCGGGCATTGGCGCGGATCTTCTCCACATCCTCTGCGGGAATCACGCCCAGCTTGCTCCAGGCTTCGCAGGAAAGGGTTTCTACTTCCAGATAGGCGCCAAACTTGTTTTCCTCGGTCCATACATCGCGCATGACCTTTCTAGAATAACGCTCAATCATAGTTTAGCAGGTTTTGAGGAAGTCCAGGATGTTCTTTTCAATGCGGGCGGCCACATTCTCGCACTCGGTGCGCTCGAAGGGCTTGTCGCTGAGCTTGTTGTAAAGCTCGATGTATCTTTCGGTGATTCCGTTCACTACCTCGGGGGTCATCTCGGGGACCTTCTGTCCTTCCTTGCCCTGGAAGCCGCCGGCCATAAGCCATTCGCGAACGAACTCCTTGGAGAGCTGCTTCTGGTGCTCACCCTTGGCCAGGCGCTCGGCGTAGCCTTCGGCATAGAAATAACGGGAAGAATCCGGGGTGTGAATCTCGTCCATCAGGACAATCTGGCCGTTGCGCTTGCCAAACTCGTACTTGGTGTCCACCAGGATGAGGCCTTTCTTGGCAGCGATCTCCGTTCCTCTCTGGAACAGGGCCAGGGTGTATTTTTCAAGCTGTTCGTATTCATCGGCCGGGACAATGCCGCGGGCAATGATTTCCTCTTTGCTAATGTCTTCGTCGTGACCTTCGGCCGCCTTGGTGGTGGGGGTGATGATGGGCTGAGGGAGTTTCTGGTTCTCCTTGAGGCCCTCGGGAAGGGTGACGCCGCAGAGGGTACGGTTTCCGGCCTTGTACTCACGCCAGGCGTGACCGGCCAGGTAACCGCGGACTACCATTTCCACCTTGTAAGGCTCGCAACGGTAACCAATGGTAACCATAGGGTCAACGGTGGCCACTTTCCAGTTGGGAAGGATGTCCTGGGTAAGATCGAGGAACTGGGCTGCAATCTGATTCAGAACCTGTCCCTTGTAGGGGATGCCTTCCGGCAGCACCACGTCAAAGGCGGAGATGCGGTCGGTGGCTACCATTACCAGGTAACCGTTGTTAAGGCTGTAAACATCGCGAACTTTTCCCGTGTACTTGGACTCCTGACCGGGAAGCTGGAAATCGGTTTTTACGACTGCTTTCATTGTTTTATCAGTGTGTGTTTTAAATCATACAAAGATACTCATTCTAGACGGATTATGCCACTATTTTTTAAAATTATTTATTTGCATTAAAAGCCTATTATTGTTATGTTTGTATATGATTAGTCAGAATCCCTTTACTCAGGACAGTCGCCAAAAGAAGCTACAGTCCCCCAATCAGATTGGCAGCACCCTAAAAGTCACGGCCCTGCCCACTTATTTGTTAGTTCTTACAGCCCTTCTTCTGATAGGAGCTTTCTTTGTTTGGGGATTCCTGGGAACGGTTTCAGACAAGGTCTATTACAGCGGCGTGGTATTCCCGCTGGAAGGTACTTCGGACGTATCGCTGCCCAACCGGGGTATGGTCCGTACCATCTTTGTCCATAGCGGAGACCACGTAAGCCGCGGCCAGTCCGTAGCCCTCATTTCCGTAGACAACAGCTATAGCATCCTTACCAGCACGGTAGAGGGAACGGTTATCAGCACCAAAGTAGACAACGAGCCCTTCGAGGCCTTCGAACCCATCATCAGCGTCATCAGCGGCAACGAGGCCCAGACGCAGCGTACTATGCTCATAGCCTACATAGACAACGCCGGCCAGAGAGACCTGCGGGAAGGAATGGGCGCCCAGGTGTGGCCAGAGGATGAGAAGAGAGACGAGATTGGTTACGTGAGAGGCCGCGTGATGCGTATAGACCGCTACCCCGTATCGGCCAATGAAGTGCGCCAGACCCTCAAGAACGAGGAGATGGCCAGCCGCCTGCTGGAGTCCGGGCATATGATGTATCAAGTCAATATAGAGCTGATGCGCTCGGAGCAGAACCCCACCCTGTACGACTGGTCCTTCGGCCAGCCCGATGATGTTAGCATGAACGTGGGCACTTACTGCTCCGTCCTTAGCGAGACGCGCCGACGCAGTATGTTCCAGTATCTGTTTGAAGGGGCCAGAACCTGGTTCCGCGCCATAAAACTCAGGGCCGAATGAGTAAATCCACCCATAAGGGTTCGGCGTCCACCGCAACGCTCATCCGCCGCTTCAACCGGGGCTGCCAGGGTTTCTTCATAGTTACCTTCCTGCTCCTGATTGGAGATATGGCCTCTTACCTGCTGCCGCCTTTCTTCCAACAGGTATACACGGATAATATCATCACGCAGAAGAACCCCGAGTGGTTCTCGCCCCTGATGATTTTCTACGCCCTGCTGTTTGTGCTGGAGCTCACCATCTGGCTGCTGCTCAATCCCCTGCGCAGAAGGGAGTTTGCCAAACTGGGCATCAACTCCTCTTCCCGGTATGTGCTCAACCTGCTGCAGCTGCCTATGAGTTCCATAGACCGTTTTTCGGCCGGTGAACTGGTGGCCCGCTATTCCAGCATCAAGAACATCGGAGCCGCTATGGACCATTTCTCCTATGCCCTGGTCCTGGTCCTCAGACCCATCGTCTGCGCCTGGCTGCTGGTTATGTACAGCTGGAAACTAGGCCTGGTGGTGCTGCTTTCTATGATTCTGCTGGTGATTGTGATGCGCACAACCTCCAGAAGCATCAAGAAGAGAGCCAAGGGTTCGGAAGAAACGGACGCCCGCCTGCAAGGCGTAACTATGACGGGCATCAAGAATATTGAAACCATCAAGTCCACCGGCGGAGAAAGAATCTTCTTTGCCAAATGGCAGAGAACCTATACCAAAGCCCTCAACGCCCGCGTACGCACCACAACCGGTACAATGAGCATCGGCTCCCTGCCCCTGCTGGTCCTGAATATGTGCAACGCCCTCATCCTGTGCCTGGGCGCCTGGTATATCCTGCAGGGTGAACTGACGCCCGGTATGCTGCTGGCCTCCCAGGCCCTGGCAACCAGCATTACCTTCCCCATCAACTCGGTGGTAAGCTCCACGCAGGAGATTTACCGCTCTCACGCGGCTATGGAGCGTCTGGAAGAAGTGGAAGAAGAAGCCGCCAAGGGCAATCCCCTCACCCTCTCGGACGCAGACGTCCTGCCGGACCGTCCCAAGCTGAGGGGAGAGGTAGAGCTGCGCAATGTGACCTTTGGCTACGACCGCAACAACCCGCCCATCCTCAAGAACTTCTCCCTCAAGATCAACCCCGGAGAGCGGGTGGCCTTCGTGGGTTTCTCCGGCTGCGGAAAGAGCACCATAGCCAAGCTCATCTCAGGCCTGTACGAGCCGTGGGAAGGAGAGGTGCTGCTGGACGGCATCCCCGTGGCGCAGCTGGACCGCGCCCTCAAGAACAACTCCCTGTCGGTGGTCAACCAGGACATCACCCTCTTTGAAGGTCCCATAGCAGACAACATCAAGATGTGGGACAGTTCCATCGAAGACTTCTCTATGGTGATGGCTGCGCACGACGCCCAGATCCACGACGACATAGCAGCCCGTCCGGGAGCCTACCATTCCCTCCTTACGGAGAACGGCAAGAACTTCAGCGGCGGCCAGCGTCAGCGCATTGAGATTGCCACCGCCCTGGCCAAAGACCCTTCCATCCTCATTATGGACGAGGGAACATCGGCCCTGGATCCCAAGACGGAAGAACTGGTGATGCAGCATATCAGCAACCTGGGCATCACGCTGGTGCTCATTGCCCACCGCCTGAGCACCATCCGCGACTGCGACTGCATCTATGTGATGGAAAAAGGCCATCTGCTGCAGCAGGGCACGCACGACGAGCTGGCCCGGCAGGAAGGTCTGTACAGTGAACTCCTTAAATATGCCTGATGTATGAATAATCCTTTCTTTGAGCAGCTGGTGCAGCGAATAGAGGGTGACCGTCAGGCCCTGAATCAGACCGCCGATATCTTCCGCGGAATGATTGACCGCAAGATGTGGCAGAAACTGACCCGTCAGAAGGAGATTCCCTCAGACCTTAACGAACTGGAGACCCTCCTCTACAAAAACCAGATTTTCTTTAACCAGATAGAGCTGGAGGGCCATTGGTGGTCGCGTTCCTCGGGCAAGCTCCTGGCCTTCACGGCCCAGGAAGACAGGCCCGTCATCCTCACCCCCGGCTTTGCCGACTATACTTTCATTGACCCCGCTTCGGGAAAGCGCTGTTCGGCCCGTAAAGAAAGCCAGCTTCTCAAGAAGGAGGCTTTCACCCTTTGCTATCCCCTGCCCGGCGGCAAACTCACCGTCACTTCCTTCCTGTGGTTTGCCCTGCGGCAGCTCAACCCCTATGACTATGTTTGCGGCCTGCTGGCCTGCCTGGGCGTGGTGCTGCTCACTATGGTTACCCCTTATATCTGCAAGCTGCTGTTCAACGAGGTAATTCCTTCGGGAGACGCCTCCCAGCTCACGCCCATTGCCGTGCTGCTGTTTAGCGCAGCGGCCGGTCTGGTAACCGTTCAGCTTTCCCGCAACTACTTGGTGGTGAGAATGAAAGACAAGACGGAGTACGCTATGCAGGCTCCCCTGATGGCCCGTCTCCTGATGCTGCCCACCACCTTCTTCAAGCAGTATGCGCCCGGTGACCTGTCCAACCGTGTCCTGTCTGTGGTGAGACTGTTCACCAAGCTCACGGAAGATATGCTCTCCACCATCCTTTCGCTGCTGTTCACGGCCGTGATGTTTATCCAGTTCTTCACGTACGGCGGACCGCTCCTGTGGACAGGCATCCTGGTCATTGCCCTGTACCTGCTGTGCATCTACAGCGTGTACTACTTCAGAAAGAACGTGCAGAACAGCGCCAACGCCGCCGGCTCCAAACTCACCGGCGTCATCTACAACCTGGTGTCCGGCGCCCAGAAGATCCGCACCAACGGGGCCGAAATCCGGGCCTTCCGCCACTGGGCGGTGGCTTACGAGCCCTCCGAGCCCAACGGCAGCCGCTACCCGGCTATGTTCAGCATTGGCAACTCCCTGAGCTACAACTTCCGCCTGGTTCCCCTGCTGGTCACTATGCTGGCGGCCTGGCACTTCGGCCTGGGTCTGTCGGACTATATTGCCTACTGCAGCGTACTCACCATTGCCACCCGTGCCGTGGAAGAGTTTGAGAGAATTACCAAGGACGTGGCGGTGCTGGGACCGGAACTCCGGCTCTGCTCCCCCATCCTGGAAACCACCTCCGAGAGCGAGACCGGAGACGTGCTGCTGCGCAGAGTGAGCGGCAGCATTGACATCCGCGGCCTCAAGTTCCGCTACTCGGAAGATATGCCTTACATCTTTGACGGGCTGGATCTGCACATCAATCCCGGAGATTACGTGGCCTTCGTGGGCCCCTCCGGCTGCGGCAAATCCACCCTCGTGCGCCTGATGCTGGGCTTCGAAAAGGCCGAAAGCGGCTCCATCTTCTACGACGAGCACAACCTGGATGACATCAACAAACCCAGCCTCCGCCGCTACTGCGTGAGCATCTGCCTGCAGGACGGCCAGCTGGTAGAGGGGACCATCCGGGAAAACATCCTCTTTGGCAACGAAGAATTCTCCGACGATGAGGTCTGGGAAGCCGCCCGCCAGGCATCCCTGGACAAGGATATCCAGGGACTCCCACAGGGCCTGGATACGCCCATCACCGCAGACGGTTCCGGCGTTTCCGGCGGCCAGAAACAGCGCATCCTGATGGCCCGCGCCCTCATCCGCAAGCCCCGCATCATCTTCCTGGACGAAGCTACTTCGGCCCTGGATAACATTAGCCAGCACGTCATTGCGGAGAACCTGGCCAACCTCAAATGCACCCGCATCACCATTGCGCACCGTATGAGCACCATCCGCCAGTGCAACCGCATCATCGTTCTCGCCGGCGGCAAGGTAGCCGAAGACGGAACGTACGATGAGCTCCTGGCCAAGGGCGGCTACTTCAGTGAAATCATTAAACGGCAGACGGTATGAGAAAGTTCCTGTTAGTCATCCTCTGCGCCCTTCCGCTCGCGGCCCGCGCCCAGAGCCTGGAGCAGCTTATCCAGCTGGCCCAGGACAGCACCGTCCGGGCCTTCCAGAGCCGTTATGAGTACGAGTACTACCAGCAGCGTTACGGCCAGTTCCAGGCCCTGAGAAAGCCCCAGCTGGAGCTCAAGCTGGTTCCCAACTACCAGCGGATGATTGCCGAAACCGGCCGTAATTACATTTACATCCGTAACTTTGACCGCTTCTCTACCGTGGCCCAATTGCAGATGACCCAGAAGGTGCTGGGGCTGGGCGGAGAAGCCTATGTGGGCTCACAGGCCCTTTGGAGTGAGTATTTCTCGCGGGACCAGCGCGGCCTGCCGCGGGAATTCGTGGCCACCCCCCTTCTGCTGGGTTACCAGCAGTCGCTCCTGGGCTACAATCCCTACCGCTGGGAGAAAGCCGTGGAAGACCAGCGCCTGGAGGCCGCCCGCAAACAGCTGAGCTACAACCTGCACCTCATAGCCGAGGAAACAACGGTCCGCTACTTCCGCCTGGCCTGCGCCCAGGGTCTGCTGGATATGTGCGAGCGCAACAAGCAGACGGCCGATACCCTCTACGCCATTGCCAAGGAGAAAGCCAGTATTGCTATGGTAACCCTGGCCGAACTCCGCTCCCTGGAGCTCCAGCGCCTCAACGCCGACAACGCCCTCCAGAGCGCCCGCAACGAGGAACAGCTGGCCAAAGAGTCCCTGCTGTCTTATCTGAGGGCCGATGCTTCGGCCCTTCCAACCCGCCTTTCCGTTCCCAGCGAGACGAGGCCCGTCTATCTTTCGGACGAGGATGCCCTGGAACTGGCCCGGGCCAACAGTCCGGCCCTTCTGCAGCAGCAGGTGGCCATTACCCAGGCCCGCCAGCAGCAGGAGAAGGTGCGCAAAGAGGGCGGCGTCAAAGTGGGCGTAGACCTCAATATGGGTATGCAGCAGCTTGGCAGCACTTTCTTTGGGGCGTTTAAGGATCCCACCTTCTATATGGTAGGGGCCGTTACCCTGAGCGTGCCCATCCTGGATCACGGCGCCGCCAAGAAGGGCCACGCCGCCGCCACAGCCTGGAAGGCCCGCGAAGAACAGGTCCTGCGGGAAGAGGAGCGCGCCCTCACCGAAGACGTGCTCACCACGCTGGACAACCTCCGCTCCCACGAGCAGATGCTTTCCCACACCGCCGATGCGGTAGCCCTGGCCGACGACGTCTTTGAACTCACGGCCGAGAACTACGCCAACGGCCTCTGCGACATCAACACATATTCCCTGGCCCAGAGCCGCCGGGACAACGCCTACAACCAGCACCTCACGGCGCTGGCCAAATACTGGACCACCTATTACCACTTCTTAACCCTTACGCAGTATGAATAGGTCTCTTACCTTCCTTACCCTTGTTCTGGCCTTCAGCGCCTGCCACAGCCGCAATTCGGCCCCGGTGGCGGAGCCCCAGGCCGTACCCGCAGAGCAGCCCGCCGCCGCTCCGGAGCAGAACCTTCAGCGCACCATAGAGTCCGAAGGCTTCTCCAGCAAGGGAACCATCGAGGCCATCACCGAAGTCCCCGTCTACAGCCGCATTGCAGAGCAGATTGTAAGCTTTGACATTGAACTGGGTCAGCGCGTACGCAAAGGAGAAGTGGTGGTGCGTCTGAGCCAGGATGTCCTCAAGGACATCCGGACGTCATTGAAGATTTGGATAATCCTAACCACCGGAAGATTTTTGGGCCAGACGAACATTTTACCGATGAAGATCAAGATTTAGTTGATTATGCCGATGCAAACAATATAATTACAGTTTATGCAGTATGGGCTCCGTCTGTTGGTAATTTACAAGGATGGTCCGGCTGTTCTTCCATGTCAACTAATGATGTAATAGCACTTACTGATATCCGTGATAATAATACTTACGCTGTTGCAAAATTGGCTGATGGAAATTGTTGGACGATAGAAAACCTAAGATTAGATTTTTCTAACCTTTCATCCGGGGTAGATATTGCAATAGAAAACACCAATAACCCATCTACGGGCTTTGCTTCATCACTAGCTTCCACAAGCTCTACTTCGCCAGGATCATGGTGCAATACCAATAGCGCCGCATGTGATAATAAAATTTCATACAATACAGATGCCCTAGCAAACCCTGGTAACGTGAGTACTAACTGGGGGACTCCAGTCTACGGTTATGGCGTATATTATAACTGGTATACCGCTACAGCAGGTCATGGTACTTATAGTATGTCTTCAGGCAATACGCCTGGTGATATTTGCCCTCAAAGCTGGCATTTACCAGCCAGCGCCGACTTTAGTTACATTACCGTAGCAAACTTAAAAGTTTTTCCTCAAAACTATGTAAGTTCAGGGCAAATATGGAGTGCTAGTATGCACAATGTAGAAAACATAACTGGTATCTGGTCGAAGACCGCCAATGCAACTAACCTGGCATATAGGTTATATGCGACCCATTCGTCTATTGAAAATACAAACACTCTCAATAAATATGCTGGTGAATCGGTTCGTTGTATAGTGAATGAGTCAACAACTTTTTCCATCTCCTATAATTTGAATGGCGCTTCTGGCACAGCGCCAGAAGGCAACAGTGTAGCTTCTACTCGCACATACCAGGACTTCACCATCCCAGACGACGAACCGACCCGTAGCCACTATATTTTCCTTGGTTGGTCCACTAATAGCTCCGCCACTACCGCGGACTACACTGCTGGCAATCAACTTAGAGTAACTTCCGCTACCACTGAACTATTCGCTGTATGGGAGCCATTACCTTATCGCATTATCTATAACGGCAATAACCCAACCGCTGGGAACATGTCATCCGTAGAACATCAAAATGTAATAATTGGCTCATACATACGTCTTGTCGCGCCAAACTACTAGAACTCAGGCTATGC
>JAEEQI010000022.1 GCA_016285215.1 Bacteroidales bacterium
GTGTGGATGGACAAGTTCACCCTCCGCAACCTGGAGGTGTTCCAGAGTGCCGCCGGGGCCGACGGCGTATCCCTGGTCCAGACCCTGGACAAGTGCTCCAGCCCTATGGGAGCACGCCTTTTGCGCCAGTGGCTGGCTATGCCCATCCTGGATCTGAAGGAGCTGGGCGCCCGCTACGACGTTGTTCAGTACTTTACGGAACAGCCCGCCATTCTGGAAGAGACCCAGATAGACCTGGGCAAGCTGGGAGATATGGACCGTATTTTGGGCCGAATTGCCACCGGAAAGGCTTACCCACGAGAGGTTATGCAGCTGGGCCGCGGCCTGTCGCTCACGGGTCCCATCAAGGCCCGCCTCGCCGGTTCCCCGGCTCTGGAAAAGCTCCTGAAGGGCCTCCATAACTGTGAAAAGCTGCAGGCAGAGATTTTCCGCGTCCTGGCCCCCGAACCTGCCATTCAGGTGGGTAAAGGCCCTGTCATCGGCCCTGGCGTAGACGCAGAGCTGGACGAGCTGAGAAATCTGAGCGCCGGAGGAAAAGACTACCTTCTCCAGATGCAGCAGCGGGAGGCCGAAAGAACCGGCATTTCCTCCCTCAAAATTGCCTACAACAACGTTTTTGGCTATTATATCGAGGTCCGCAACACCTTCCGCGACAAGGTTCCGCCGGAGTGGATCCGCAAGCAGACCCTGGTCAACGCAGAGCGTTACATCACGGAAGAGCTCAAACAGTACGAGGAAAAGATCTTAACGGCCGAAGACCGCATCTACGCCATAGAAACCCGCCTGTACGGAGAACTCATAGCCCGCATCCAGCAGCAGATCCCGGACATCCAGACCAACAGCCGCATCCTGGCCAAGCTGGACGTGTTAGCCGGCTTTGCAGAGCAGGCCGTGGAGCGCCGCTACTGCCGTCCGGATATGAACGACGGCAAGGCCCTGGACATCCGCGAAGGCCGCCATCCTGTCATTGAGACCCTGATGCCCGCCGGAGAGGAATACGTTCCCAACAGCGTGTATCTGGATACGGATAAGCAGCAGATCATCATCCTCACCGGTCCCAATATGGCCGGTAAGAGCGCCCTGCTGCGCCAGACCGCCCTCATAGTGCTTATGGCCCAGGCCGGCTCCTTTGTGCCTGCCCAGGAGGCCCACATTGGCTGGTTTGACAAACTCTTCACCCGCGTGGGCGCCACGGACAACATCTCCCGCGGAGAATCCACCTTTATGGTGGAGATGCTGGAGACGGCTATGATCCTGAATAACCTTTCGGCCCGTTCTCTGGTGTTGCTGGACGAGATTGGCCGCGGTACGTCCACCTACGACGGAATGTCCATCGCCCGTGGCATTGTGGAGTACATCCACGAATACGGAAAGGGCGCCAAGACGCTCTTTGCCACCCATTATCACGAGCTCAATGACCTCGAGGGTCTCTTCCCCCGGGTCAAGAATTACCACGTTACGGTTAAGGAAGTGGGCCGCGAGGTTATCTTCCTGCGCAAGATCAAGGAAGGCGGCACCGCCCACAGCTTCGGTATCCACGTGGCCCGTATGGCCGGTATGCCTCAGCCCGTTCTGGAAAGCGCCGAAAGGACCCTCCGCGCCCTCGAAAACAGCGAAAAACTGGACGCCATAGGCGCCCTCACGCCCGTCAAGCCCCACCAGACCAAGGCCGGCAAGGTGGAAAAGGACGGTTCTCTGCAGCTGTCTATGTTCCAGCTGGACGACCCTCTGCTGGAAAGCCTCAGAGACCGTCTCAAGGCCGCCGACCTCAACAATATGACCCCGCTGCAGGCTTTTGACCTGCTGCGCGCTATGAAGGACGAGCTGGGAATCTAATCTACAAAAACAGATTGGTGAGGAACATCACCACTATGCCCGCCGGGGCCAGGTAACGCATCAGGAAATAAACCACGCCAAAGATGCGCACGTTCTTGGTGCCGCCGTTGGTGAACTCGTCCCGAACATCGGCCCCGGACATTTGCCAGCCCACAAAAACGGTGAACAGGAAGCCGCCCAGCGGCATTAGCCAGTCGGAGCACAGGTGATCCAGGAAATCAAAGAAAGTGAGCCCCAGAATAGTGGTTCCCTTGAGCGAGCCAAAGGAAAGGCTGCACAAAATACCCACAACCCAGCAGAGGAAAGCCAGCAGCAGGGTAGCTGTGCGGCGTTTCATTCCTCTTTCGTCCGTGAGGAAAGCCACGCCCACCTCCAGCATAGAGATGGCCGAAGTTAGGGCCGCCGCCAGGATGGCCACAAAGAAAATGGAGGACGTGAGGGTACTCAGAATGGGCAGGCCTTCGCCCATTTTATTGAAAATGTACGGCAGCGTCTCAAAGACCAGGCCCGGACCGGCGCCCGGCTGCAGGCCGGCGGCAAACACGGCCGGCATCACGGCAAAACCGGCAATGAGGGCAAAGGCAAGGTCGCTTACAGCGGTTCCCACGCCGGAAATGAAGATATTCTCTTCTTTTTTAACGTAGGAAGAATAAGTCAGGATGGTCCCCACGCCCAGCGACAGGGAGAAGAAAGCCTGTCCCAGCGCAGCGGCGTAAGCATCGGCCGTGAGTTTGGAAAAGTCGGGCTTGATCAGGTATTCCACGCCCTTGAAGGAGCCGGGAAGGGTGAGGGAATAGGCCTGGATAACCAGAATCAGGATAAACAGGGCGGGCATAGCCACCTTGGAGAACTTCTCTATGCCGTCTTTGACGCCGCCCAGCACAATGCCGGCCACCAGGGCCATAAAAGCGGTGTGCACAAAGATGGGCTGCCAGGGAGAGGAGATAAAGCGATGGAAAAACCGCGGAATTTCTTCGGCCGGAACGTCCGTAAAGCTGAAAGAGAGCGATTTGAACAGGTACTCCACGCTCCAGCCGCCCACGACGGAATAGTAGCACAGGACCAGCAGCGGAGTGAGGATGGTAAGGAGTCCCGCCCAGCTCCAGGCCGTTCCGGGGGCCAGTTTTTTCATAGCGCCAAAGGTGTCGGTACGGGCCCTTCGGCCTATGATGGATTCGGCATAAAAGATGGGAAGCGCCAGGATGATGCTGGCGGCAATGTATACCAGAATGAAGGCGGCTCCGCCATATTGCCCCATAATATAGGGGAAGCGCCAGATGTTGCCCAGGCCCACGGCGCTGCCCGCCATAGCCATAATAACGGCAAACCGGCTGCCAAAGTGCTCGCGCTTTTTGATCATAGGACAGAGGAGAGGATGAGCACCAGGATGCCGATGGGGGCCACATAGCGCATCAGGAACAGGAGGGGCCGGAAGAAGCGGGCGTTCCTGCGCAGGACGCCGCCGTTGGTGAGTTCACGGAAGAGAGCGCTGCGCGGCATTACCCAGCCCGCCAGAATCACGGAAACGAGGCTGCCCAGCACCATCAGCACATTGGAGGCCGTGCTGTCGGCAAAATCAAAGAGATTGAGGCCAAACAGCTTGACCTGGGAAAGCGGGCCGAAGGAGAGGCTGCAAAGGGCGCCAAAGGCTCCGCAGAGCACAAACAGCAGGACACACGCCCAGCCTCGTCTCATACCCCGCTCTTCCGTAAGATAGGCCACGCCCACCTCCAGAAGGGAAATGGAGGAGGTAAGGGCCGCAATGAAGATGGCCAGGAAGAAGAGGATGGACGCAACGGTGCTGAGAATGGGGGCGTGCTGTGCCAGGCTGGAGAAAATGAAGGGAAGCGTATCAAAAATGAGGGTGGGACCCGTTCCGGGAGCAATGCCGGCCGAGAAAACGGCCGGAATGATGGCGAATCCCGCCAAAAGGGCAAACAGAAGGTCGCTCACCGCCGTTCCTACGCCGGCCACCACCAGATTCTCGCTCTTTTTCACATAGGAAGAATAGGTGATGATGATGCCGGTACCCAGCGACAGGGAGAAGAACGACTGCCCCAGGGCGTCAATGAAGGTATGGGCCGTCACTTTGGAGAAATCGGGTTTGAGCAGATACTCTACCCCTTTGAAAGCACCGGGAAGGGTGAGCGAATAAACCACCAGGAAGACAATGAGGACAAACAGCGTGGGAATGCTCCATTTGCAGAATTTCTCAATGCCGTCCTTGACCCCAAAGGCCACCACTGCTACGGTTATACCCATAAAAGCCAGATGAAACGCCAGGGGAAGCCAGGGTCTGGCAATAAAGCGCTCAAAGCCGCCGGAGAGCTGGTCCGGCGTGGCGTGGATGAAATCCAGGCGGCAGGCCTGTACCAGGTAGTCTATGCTCCAGCCGCCCACAACAGAGTAGTAGGACACAATCCAAAGCGGGGTAATGACCATCAAGATGCCAAACATATGACCCACCCGGCCCGGAACCAGGAAGCCTACGGCCGCCCGGCAATTGGCCTGGCTGCTGCGCCCTATGGCACTTTCGGCCAGAAAGATGGGCAAAGACAGGATGAGGGTGAAGGCAATGTAGATGAGGATGAAGGCGGCTCCTCCATTTTCTCCTACCAGGTAAGGAAATCTCCAGATATTACCCAGCCCGATGGCGCTACCGGCAAAAGCGGCGATGACGGCCATACGGCCGCCGAAGTTTTCTCGCTTGGTTTTCATAAAGGTCGTTTTCCGGGGCTTTGTTGATACACTACTGCTTGCAAAGATAATGATTTTTGCGTAAGTTTGCATACATGCAACAGTATCTAGACCTCCTGCGCCATATTCGCGCCAACGGCGCTATGAAAGAAGACCGTACCGGTACCGGCACGCAAAGCGTGTTCGGCTACCAGATGCGCTTTAACCTGGCCGACGGATTCCCCCTCCTCACCACCAAGAAGGTGCACCTCAAATCCATTATCTACGAGCTTCTGTGGTTCATTTCCGGCAATACCAACGTGCGGTATCTGCAGGAACACGGCGTCACCATCTGGGACGAGTGGGCCGATGAAAACGGAGAACTGGGCCCGGTTTACGGACACCAGTGGCGCTCCTGGCCGGCACCCGACGGCCGCTCCATCGATCAGCTGTCGCAGGTGATCGACCTCATCAAGAACAACCCCAATTCCCGCCGGATGCTGGTCTGCGCC
This sequence comes from Bacteroidales bacterium, assembly GCA_016285215.1. Next base: position 5,025 of record JAEEQI010000022.1, read on the forward strand.
TGGAACCCCGGAGAGGTGGACAAGATGGCCCTGCCGCCCTGCCACTGCCTGTTCCAGTTCTATGTGGCCAACGGTAAACTTTCCTGCCAGCTGTACCAGCGCAGCGCAGACGTGTTCCTGGGCGTACCCTTCAACATTGCCTCCTATGCGCTCCTGACCCTGATGCTGGCCCAGGTCTGCGGGCTTGAGCCCGGTGAATTCATTCACACCACCGGAGACACCCACCTCTACCGCAACCATTTTGAGCAGGTGGCCCTGCAGCTCTCCCGTGAGCCCCGTCCGCTCCCCAAGATGCACCTGAACCCGGACATCAAGTCCCTGTACGATTTCAAATACGAAGATTTCACTCTGGAAGGTTACGACCCGTGGCCTGCCATCAAAGCACCTGTAGCCGTATAATATGGAAAAATGCCTGATAGTAGCCGTTGCCGATAACTGGGGCATCGGAATCAAGAACCAACTTCCCTGGCACATTGCGGAAGACCTCAAGTATTTCAAGGAAACCACCAAGGGTTTCCCGGTCATTATGGGCCGCACCACCTACTTCTCCCTGCCTTTCCGTCCCCTGAAGGGCAGAAAGAACATCGTGCTCAACCTGGGCGGAGACCCCATTCCGGAAGTCACCTGCGTGTACTCCTTTGACGAGGCGTATAAAGAGGCCGAAGTCACCGGGGCCCAAAAGTGCTTCGTAATGGGCGGCGCCTCCGTGTACCGGGCCGCTATGCCCGATATGGACAAGCTATACATCACCCACGTGCACACCGTGCTGCCCGATGCAGACGTCTTCTTCCCGGAGATTGACCCCGCCGTCTGGGAGCGTGTGAGCACCTCCGAGACCCACACGGATCCGGAGACCGGCTTCACCTTTGAGTTTGTGATTTACAAAAAGAAATAACCTATGACCATTACCAAAGAATCCTGGGGCCAGGCTCCCGACGGAAAGGAGATTCTCCTTTACACGCTCAAAAACGCCTCCGGCGCGTATGTTCAGCTCACCAACATTGGAGCCGGCATCGTTTCCATTGTGGTACCGGACAAAAACGGCCGGCTGGGAGACGTTGCCCTGGGTTACAAGAACCCCCTGGATTACTTTGGAGACGGTCCTTACTCCGGCAAGGTGCCCGGCCGCTATGCCAACCGCATTGCCAAGGGCAAGTTTACCCTGGACGGAGTGGAATACACCCTTCCCGTCAACAACGGCCCCAACCACCTGCACGGCGGCCCTCTGGGCTTCCACAGCCAGGTTTGGGACAGCCGCATTGACGGTGAGGCCGTAGAGTTCCTCTATTATTCCGAAGACGGAGAAGAAGGCTATCCCGGCAACCTCAAGACCGTGGCCCACTACACCTGGGCAGAGGACAACTCCCTCAAGCTCATCCTCACGGCCGAAACGGACAAGCCCACGGTGGTGAACCTCACCAACCACGTCTACTTTAACCTGGACGGAGAGGCCTCCGGCAGCGTTCTCAATCACAAACTGGAGCTCAACGCCTCCCAGTACCTTCCTACGGACGAGAACCTCATCCCCCTGGGAGACCCCGAGGACGTAGCCGGAACGCCTATGGACTTTGTGGAGGCCAAAACCCTGGGCCGGGATATCAAGGCCAATTTCCCCGCCCTCAAATACGGCAAGGGTTACGACAACTGCTATCTCATTGACGGCTATATGCCCGGTCAGCTTTCCGAGGCGGCCCAGCTGTGGGGTGCCAAAAGCGGCCGTCACCTGACGGTTCTTACCACCCAGCCCGCCGTTCAGATCTATGCCGGCTGCTGGCTCAAGGGTTGTCCCACGGGAAAAACCGGAAAGGAGTATGAAGACTATGACGGCGTGGCCATCGAGTGCCAGCACTGCCCCGATTCCCCCAACCGGCCGCAGTATCCCAGCACCGTTCTCCGTCCCGGAGAGGTGATGGAAGAAGCCATTATCTGGGTATTTGAAGCCTGATTACAAAGACTCCATTACCTCCAGGGCCAGTTGGGCCGGAGCATCTTTTAAAACCACCCTCTTGTCCTTGTCCAGCAGGTACAGGGACGGAACGGCGCGCACGGCGTAGATGCGGTCCGTGCGGATGGAGAAGGTGGGGTCGTAGCCGTTGATCCAGGTCTTGGGATAGCTGTCCCGGCGCTGTTTCCAAAGCTCTATATCCTCGTCAATATATACATCGACCACCTTGAGGCGGCCGGATTCGATAAGGTAAGTAATCTCTTCGGACGCGCTCATCTGGTCCATAATCTCGCGGCAGGCTTTGCAGTCCGGGTTGCCAAAGATCAGGAGGAGCCATTCGGCCTTGATGCCGTAGAGGGTTCTGGTGCGGCCGGCGGTGTCTACAAAGCGGAAATCGGCCGCCGGGGTGCCTGTACGGTTGAGGGAACAGACCTGCTTTTCCCAGGCGTACTGGCTCTTTTCCTCGTCCGGAACCAACTCTGAGGCCGCCAGACGGGACACAAACGGCAGATAAAGGTCCTCACTCCGCACCGGGGAGTTGGGATCGTAAAAATAGCGCGAAATAAGGGCCGAAGTCTCCGCAAACACATTTCCCTCCGGCTGGGCCTTTTGGAAGGCTTCCAGGCGATTATAGGCCGCATCCATAGCCACCTGGCCGTCCGGCAGCGGAAGCTGCTGCAGGATGGAGGCGAAAAGTCCCACCTGTTCTTCCAGTTTTTCGACCTGAACGCCGTTTACCGTAAGGGAGTCGCAGGTATAAAGCTTGTCCGGCTGCGTGAACCGGTCCCAGAAATGCTGCGCAATCCAGGTGGCCCGTTCTCCGGGCTCGGTAATCATTACGGGAACTTCGGCCTTGGGAAAATCGCGGGTGGCGGGCGCTGCGGGTGCCGCCTTCTTTTTGGTGCCGCAAGACAGCGTCACACAAATCATTAATAAGATGCCTAATCGTCTGTTCATACTACGCAAAATTACGGTTTTTTCGTTATTTTTGCACAGCTTATGCGTAAGATTGCTCTCACTTTGCTGCTGCTGTTGGCCGTTACCTTCGGCCTGCGGGCACAGTTTTACTCCCCGGGAACCGATCCCGGACGCTTACGCTGGTACACCATAGACAGTCCCTATTACCGCATTATTTACCCGGAAGGGGCCGATTCCCTGGCCCGCAGTTATCTGCGTCTGATGGAGCAATTCCGCGAGCCCATAGGCCGAAGCATCCGCTACACGCCGCAAGCCACCCCCTGGAGCCGGAAGTTCCCCATAGTACTGCACACGCACCATCTCATCTCCAACGGCTCGGTTGCCTATGCCCCCCTGAGGATGGATTTCTATACCACGCCCGATTCGTATGGCTCCAATCCCACCTCCTGGCCCATAGAACTGGCCTCCCACGAACCCCGGCACCAGGCCCAGCTGGGAAAGCTGGAAAGCGCCGGTTTCCTCAAGGGCCTTGGTTATGTGTTGGGACAAGGCTCCGCCCCGCTGGGGTGGTTGCTCTATCTGGCCTCTACCCGCGGAGAAGGCGATGCCGTGGTAGCGGAAACGGGCCTGGCCCGCGGTACCCGTGCCCGTACGGCCGATTTCCTCAACTATATGCAGGTGGCCTTTGACCAGGGAGACTGGAGAAGCCTCACCCGTTGGAGCAAGGGCTCCTACAAGCACTTCACCCCGGACTACTACAAGGCCGGCTATATGCTTATGGCCGGTATGCGGTACCTTTATTCGGACACCTTTTATACCGCCGAGGGCATAGAGAAGGTCTTCAAGAACCCTATGCTCATTGCTCCCTATAACTACAACAAGGTTATCAAGAAGCTTTCCGGAAAATACCCCGAAGGAGCCTTCAAGGACATTATGCACGCCTTCAACGACGTCTGGCAGGCCGATGCCGCCGCCCGCGCCCCCTTCATCAATTTGGGAGAGCCCGTCACGCCGGCCGATGCCTTCCCCCTCAACTACTCCTCGCCCATCTGGGCCGACGGAACCCTGTACGCCCTGAGGGAAGGCTATCTGAAGAGCCCGGAACTGGTGAGCATCAAAGATGGACACATCCGCAGGGTGCGGTCGTTCTCCTCGCAGACCTCGCATCTGGCCTACGACCCCGTCAGGGGGCGCATCTACTGGACGGAAATCCTTCCCCACCTCCGCTGGAGCCTGGACGGGACTTCGGCCCTCCGCTATATGGACTTGAAGACGCGGCGCACGCGGGACCTGGCTCCCGGACACCGCTATTTCAATCCCTCCCCCTCGCCGGACGGGACGCGGGTGGCGGTGGTGGAATATGCCGTTACCGGTGAGTCCTATTCGCTGATCCTGTCGGCCGACGACGGATCTGTGTTGCAGCGCCGGGTGGCACCGGAGGGCATTCAGCTCACGGAAAGCGCCTGGTTGGGACAAGACCTTTATCTGATGGGTCTGAGCCAGGACGGTTTCGGCCTTTATAAAGCCTCTGAATCCTGGGAGACCCTCCTCGCCCCTACGCACCAGAAGGTGGTGAACCTGGAGAGCGCAGACGGCTGCCTGGAGTGGGTCTCGGACCGCACCGGCGTGAACGAGCGTTACCGCTTTACCCCGGCCGACGGAAAGCTGCTCCAGCTCACCAGCACCCGCTACGGCGCCACGGATTTCCGCGAAGTGGGAGATACGCTGTACTGCATTTCGCAAACCCTGGACGGAAAGCTGCTCTTCTCCGTTCCCACGGCCTCGCAGATGCCCCGGGAGGTCCGGTATGACGACCTCCACGCCTATACCATTGAAGACACCCTGACGGCCCAGGAACAGGCCCTGGGGCCTGGACCGGACTATTCCAAGGAGGTTCCCCTTTCGGCCCCCAAGCGCTATTTCAAGCTGCTCCATCCCCTGCAGCTGCATACCTGGATGCCCCTGTACGCCGATGCCGACGCCATTATGAGCGGCTCCTTCGAATTCACCTACCAGAACATTTCCCCGGGTATCACGGGCTTTTTCCAGAATACCCTGGGCACGCTTTCCGGCCAGCTGGGCGTGGCCGTTCACCCGGACCCCGACAAGGTAGAAGGCTGGCGCGGTGCGTTCCACGCCAAGGCCACCTATGAAGGCCGCTATCCGGTCTTTGAGGTGAAGGTGGACGTGGGAGACCGCCGGGCGCGTCAGTACAATTATACGGAGCTTTACCGCGGAGACAAGATGGCCCGCCTTTATACCAACAGCCTTCGGGACAGGCCCTACTTTGTGACTACGCTGCGGGCCTATGTTCCCCTCTCTTCCCGCAAGGGCGGTATCCTGTACGGCTTTATTCCGCAGGCCAAGTATACCTTCTCCAACAATGTCTACAGCCTGAAACCGGTTAAATACGAGTCCAATCCCAACTTGAACGGGACCACTATGCTGCAGTTCAGGGGGGCCGAAGGGATTCAGAATGTCTTTATGCAGCAGCTCACGGCTTCGGCCCGCGGTTACGTGATGCTGCCCACTCCCCGGTCCCTCACCTATCCCCGCTGGGGTATTGGCCTGGAAGGCGGCGTGAGCCTGCGTCCCTGGACCCTCCAGCACTTCCGCCCGGTGGTGTATGGCTATACTTATGCCTATCTTCCCGGCTTCTGGCGCACGCAGGGCCTCAAGCTCACCGGTACCGTCCAGCACCAGCTGGGAGACGCCACCTTTGGCGATATCAGCGTTGCGGTGCTCCCGCGCGGATTCAATACTTCGGCCAACAGCTATATCTCCAACAATTACCGCACGCAGTGGCGCGTCACGGCCGATTACGCCATTCCCATCTATGTGGGAGACCTGTCCGTTCCGGCTTTGGGTTATATCCGCAACTTCCTGGTTACGCCCCACGGAGATTTCACGGGGCTGGGTAAAAAAGACTTCCTGTGGAGCGCCGGAGTGGATCTGGTGGCCAATATGGGAGAACTCTTTTTCCTCTCCACCAATATCAACCTGGGCATCTCGTTCTCCTGGCTGGGAGGAAACGTATACAACGAAACGGAGCAAAGCAAGCCTTACTCCGTTTCGCTAATCCTATCGTTTGATCTTTAGCGGAAGAACTGCTCTATCCACTCCTGGTTCACCTCGGCGAAGCCTTCGGCGGGCTTGACCGCGGGGTTGCGCGCCAGGATGCCGCGGGCGTCTTCATAGACGTTGAATCCTACGTTGACCAGCTGCATCTGACCGTTGAGGGGGAGCGCCAGCACCAGGTCGTGATCGGCCCCTTCGAGGCGCAGGAAACGCAGGGGAGCCTGGGCGGCTTCGGGGTTTTTGGCGGTCATTTCCTGGCGGGTGACCCATTTGCACATTTCCAGCACGGTGTCTTCCAGGTTGGCGTCTCGGATATTTACCTTCTCTATGAGGTCTCCTACCTCGCGGACCCTTCTGAGCGTATAGCCGTCCAGCTCTTTAACGGCCTCTTCCACGGCTTTTGGCGGCATTTCGTCCCCGGGGAGGAGCCATACCATCAATTTGGTGTCGGGGTCGTGATAGAGCGTCTGATAGCGGGCCAGGTTGCGGTGGCCGCAGTAGGGGCATTCCCACACAAAGAGCGAGCCGTCCCTGACCCGGGCCTTGAGGTCCGGATCCTGTCCCACGTTGATGCTCTGGCGGAGCTCAACCTCGGTGGATTTGTGGCAGTTACTACAGTTTGCGAGCGCCATCGCTGATAACTACGTTGTAAATCTTGGGTGCGTGGCCAAACTTTTGGGTAAACTGCTCCACGGCGGTGGTAATGAATTTGTCGTAAAGCTCCTCTTTGACCAGGTTGATGGTGCAGCCGCCAAAGCCGCCGCCCATCACGCGGGAGCCGGTCACATCCATCTTGCGGGCCAGATTGTTGAGGAAGTCCAGTTCTTCGCAGGACACCTCGTAGAGCTTGCTCAGGCCGAAGTGGGTCTGGTACATCATTTCACCCACAGTCTCGTAGTCGTCTCTCTCCAGGGCGTCGCAGACGTCCAGCACGCGCTGGACCTCTCCAATCACGTATTCGGCCCTCAGGAAATCTTCCTGGGAAATCTGGTCGCGGACCTCGTCCAGCCATACACGCTTGGCGTCGGAGAGGAAGTCTACCTCGGGATGGTTCTTCTTGATGGCGGCAGCGGCCTTTTCGCAGGACTCGCGGCGCTTGTTGTAGGCGCTGCTGGCCAGATTATGCTTCACGCAAGTATCCAGAAGGACCACTTTGTAGCCCTGAGGGTGGAACGGGAAGTACTTGTATTCTCCGGTTTTGCAGTCCAGGCGGATCAGGGAGCCTTCCTTACCGAAGAGGGAGGCAAACTGGTCCATAATGCCGCACTTGACACCGCAGTAGTTGTGCTCGGTGCTCTGACCTATGCGGGCCAGCTCAAACTTATCTATGGAACCGTTGTTGAAAATTTCGTTCAAGGCAAACGCAAACGTGCTTTCCAAAGCGGCCGATGAGCTGAGACCGGCACCCAGGGGCACATCTCCGGCAAACACGGAGTTGAAGCCCTCCACCTTGCCGCCGCGCTTGAGGATTTCCATACACACGCCAAAGATGTAGCGGGGCCAGTGCTGCTCCGGGATGCAATCTTCCGACAGGCCAAACTCCACGTACTCGTCCTTGTCTATGGAGAAGATTTTTACCTTGTCGGTTCCGTTGGGCTCGATGGCCGCCATAATGCCGCAGTCGATGGCTCCGGGGAACACATAACCGCCATTGTAGTCCGTGTGCTCACCAATGAGATTGATGCGACCGGACGACATATACAACGTTCCTTCCGATGCAAAGAGAGATTTGAATTTTTCCTGGATTTTTTCTTTCATATCTAGTGTTATTTATGATGTCTATCATACAAATATACGGAATTTTTCAAATACCCGTTAAAATCGGTCGTTCTCCACCACAACACAAAAAAAGATTTTTATTTGAGGAAAAACGATGCAAAAAGTATTTCTGTTTTTGATCGCGGGTTAACAAAACATCCTTTATCTTTGGACATGAACGTTTTAGCTATCTTTTGGGCGTCGCTGCTGCTCTGCCTTTCGTCCCCTTCGGACTCCCTCCGGGTTATGTTTTGGAACCTCGAAAACTTCTTTGACTACAAGAATGACTCCCTGAGTACCTCGGACCGGGAGTTCTCGGCCCGGGGAGACCGTCGCTGGACCCCCAAACGGTTCCGGACCAAGTGCAATTCCATAGCAAAGGGCATCCTTTGGGCCGGATCCCGGGAAGGAGGGCTTCCGGATGCCATTGGTCTGGCCGAAGTGGAGAACGCCTTCGCCCTCCGGCGCCTGCTCCAGGGTACGGCCCTTCGCAAGCTGGACTATCAGATAGTGCATTTTGAGTCGCCGGATCCCCGTGGGATAGACGTGGCACTGCTGTACCGGCGCAGCCGTCTGAGGCTGGTGGATGCCAAGCCGTGCCGTCTCCGGGGCCCGGATTCGGCCCTTATGGCCACGCGGGATATCCTCCTGGCGCGTTTTCAGAGGGCCGATGGGCGCGAAATAGCCCTTCTGGTGAACCATCATCCGTCCAAATACGGGGGTCTTCTGGAGTCGGAGCCCAAACGGCGGATAGCGGTGGAAAGGCTGCGCTTCCTGGCCGATTCCCTGCAGGCGCTGGGAGTGAAAGACCTGGTGGCTATGGGGGATTTCAACGATACGCCCGCCAATCCCGTCTACAGGCTCCTGGAGCCCACGCTTCATAATTTGGCAACACCTCTATACCAAAAAAGTCAAGGCACCATCAAATACGACGGTGCCTGGGAACTTATAGATATGTATTTTGTGTCGCAAGGACTGGATACTTCTGTTATGAAAATCCTCCAAATTCCTTTTCTGATGACCAAAGACGGCAGTCACGCCGGTACCAAACCCCTCAGAACCTATTCGGGACCCCGTTATCTGGGCGGCGTCTCCGATCACTGTCCTATCTGGCTAGACGTTAAATAGGAAATGCATTATGTCGCCGTCCTGGACAACATAATCTTTACCTTCAATACCCATTTTACCGGCGGCACGGACGGCTGCTTCGGTCTTGTACTGGACAAAGTCCTCGTACTTGATGACCTCGGCCCGGATGAAGCCGCGCTCGAAGTCCGTGTGGATGACACCGGCGGCGCGGGGAGCCTTGTCCCCGGCCACGATGGTCCAGGCGCGGCATTCGTCGGCTCCGGCGGTGAAGAAGGTACGGAGGCCCAGCAGGCTGTAGGCGCTCTGGATCAGGCGCACCACGCCGGACTCGGAAAGACCCATCTCCTCCAGGAACATCTGGCGGTCGTCGTAGTCTTCAATCTCGGCAATTTCGGCCTCGGTTTTGGCGGCAATCACTAGAATCTCTGCGTTTTCGGAGGCCACGGCGGCACGGACGGCCTCCACATAGGCGTTTCCGGTGGCGGCAGAGCCCTCATCCACGTTGCACACGTACATCACGGGCTTGTTGGTGAGAAGGTAGAGGTCCTTGGCCATCTGCTCTTCTTCGGCGTTTTCCGGTACCACGGTGCGGCAGCACTGGCCCTTCAGAAGGGCCTCGCGGTAACGGAGCAGCAGGTTGAGCAGCTTCTTGGCTTCCTTGTCGCCTCCGGTGGTGGCCATCTTTTCCACCTTCTTGATGCGGTTTTCTACGGTTTCCAGGTCTTTGATCTGGAGTTCAGTATCTACCACCTCTTTGTCACGGACGGGGTCCACAGAGCCGTCTACGTGCACTATATTGCCGTCGTCAAAGCAGCGCAGCACGTGCAGGATGGCATCGCACTCGCGGATGTTGGCCAGGAATTGGTTGCCCAGGCCCTCACCCTTGGAGGCGCCCTTTACCAGACCGGCAATGTCCACGATTTCTACCGTGGCCGGAATGGTACGCTTGGGCTGACAAATCTCAGTAAGCACTTCCAGGCGCTTATCGGGCACGTTGGTGGAACCCACATTGGGGTCTATGGTGCAAAAAGGGAAGTTGGCGCTCTGGGCCTTGCCAGAGCTTACGCAATTAAACAAAGTAGACTTGCCCACGTTGGGCAAGCCTACGATTCCACACTTTAAAGACATAAAGTCATCAGTTTCTATTAATAGAAGCGGGCGCGATTGTCCTTGACCGTCTTATCCATCATGATGGGAAGGATCATCTGGTCGTAGTAGGAGGCGAAGCGGGCCTGGGCGGCCTTGGCATCGTCCTCGGTGTAGTAGGAACCCATCTCACGACCGTTGACCTGGAACACATAAGCGCCCATCAGACCGGCCACGGGACCGTTCATCTTGCCTTCCTTGGCGGCAGCCACGGCACCGATGAAAGCGGGCTCGGTGGCAGGGGCCGAAGAGGTGGAGAAGGTGACGTCCGTAATGTTGGAAACGGGGGTGCCCACTTTCTCAGCCACAGCCTCCAGGTTGGTGAGACCCTCAATCTGGGCAGCCACATCCTGGGCGTGCTTCTGAGCGTACTTTTCACGGTAAACCTGGGAACGGATGGTCTCGTAAACCTCGTTCATAGGGGCGATACCCTCCTTGTGAGCCTTCTCAACGGCAATCACAAAGTAGTACTTGTTGTCCACGGGGATCACATCGGAAACCTTTCCGGGCTTGTTGTTGAAGGCCCAGCGGGTTACTTCCTTGGCGTGGGAGATGGCGCCATAGCTGTCCGTAGCTTCGTTGATATTGAGGCTGCGGGCGTAGATGCCGGTGGTGTCGCAAACGGTCTTGAAGTTTTCCAGTTTGCCCTGGGAACGAACGGCCAGCAGACGGGCCTGCTCGGAGATGGCGCGCTCAGTCTCCTTGGAGATGGCGGCTTCCTTCTCGAAGATGGCCACCTTCTTCTTGGCAACGGGAGCAGTAGCCTTAACCACTTCCACCACGTGGGAGCCATACTGGGTGTTCAGAACGAAGGGAACGCCCACTTTGGCTTCCAGAACGGGCTCGAAGCCCTTGATCATAATATTCTTGGTCATCCAACCCAGATTACCCATCTCACCGTCCTGGGCGTTGCCCTTGTCGGCGGAATAGAGGGTGGCCAGGGTGGAGAAGTTGTTCTTGTTCACAACGCCCAGGAGGCTGTCGGCCTGGTGCTTGGCGTTTTCACCCACCAGCATAATGTGACGGACATACACGGAATCCGGCAGGGAGGCGCTGTCCATAATACGGGCGGCGTAGAAAGTTTCACCGGACTGGTAGACGGGGGAAACACCCTCCTTGTTGGCGCTTACGAAAGCGTCAATGTCTGCGTTCACGGTGCGGAGTTCACCGGCCTTGTACCAGGTATCTTCCCACTTGCGGTCGGAATTCTTCTGGAGGAAGGCGCGCATATTATCGGTGGTGGAGAACTCGTCGTACAGACCTACGAACTTGGCGTTGCTGTTGGCAATGTCTTCCTGGGAAGGCTTGAGCTCATAAACGGCATAGCGGATGTCGCGGTTGGCTACCTGACGGAAACCGTCCTTGTGGTTGTTGTAGAACTTCTCAACCTCGGCCTTGGTAACCACAACGGTGGAATCCTCCGGGAAGAAGGTGCCGGGGACCATTACGAAGTCAACGTTGGCGGTGGTGTTGTTCTCCTCGATGGCGCGCTTGCGCTCAAGGGCGTTCACATAGGTGCCGGCGTTGAACAGGCCGATGTATTTCTCGTTGAAACGGTTGGAGCGAACGGCGGTCTGGAGGTAGTCGCGGATCTGACGATAGGCTTCGCTGGTCTCTGCGCCTTCCATAAGCTCGCGGACGCGGTCGATGGAGAAGGAACCGTCCTCGTCATAGAAGCCGTAGAAGCTGGACACAACCGGGGAGATGTTGTCACCCACAAACATATCAATCTGTTCCTGCTGACCCACGTGGATGCCGGCCTTCTCGATGGTGGGGATTACCAGATAACGGTCCACCATATTCTGCCAGGACATTTCACGAAGCTGGTTCTGGTCTTCTTCGGAAGAAGAGGAGGCGCCGGAAATCATTTTGCGGACCTCGTCAAACTGACGAACCTCGTTGTCAAACTGCAGGTAAGAGATAGATTTCCCATTGATTTTGCCGACATCGTTCTTGGAAGAAGTAGACTGGATGGTCTGGATGATGTCGGACGGGTTCACAAGGAAGAGTAAAAGACCGAAGGCAATGATGAGGGATGCACCAATGCCAAACTTAGTTCTGATGGTCTCAAGAGCTGCCATTTTGTTATTATTTTTGTATTATTTCCTTATTTTTCCTCTGCTATGCCCAAAAAGGTAAGCATAAGGGCTGCAAAGTTACTAATTTTCTTCTAAATACCACTATTTTTTTAACAGAGGGCCAATAAAATTCACGGAGTCAATAATCACACGGGTGCTGTCGCTCTCGATGATGAACTCATTGTCGAAAGGTTTGAGCAGAATGGCGTTGCGGGCCATTTCGTCCGAGCGCATCCCGTATCCCTGCATATAACCGGAGGGCGAAGACATCTTTACGTAGCAGTCGGTCCAGATTTCCTCCTTGGCACCGTCCCAGTAGAGGGTGTCGGTTTCCATAGTCTCCTGCTTGATGATGTTCTTTACCACCACGTTGCCAAAGGCGCTCCAGAGCTCCCCTTTTCCGCGAAGACTCTTGTCGTGGCGGGCCTTGCGGGCCACAATGGTGGTTTCCAGCAGGCCTTCCTCCGAATAACCGTAAATCTTAATACCCTTGGGAAAGAGGTCAAAAGTCACTGTATCGTGCTCAAAAACCTCCATTCTGGGCGTTTCTACGCGCATTTTGAGCTTACCGTTCTCCGTGCGCACAAAGAACATATCGTCCACCGTCTGGACCGGCGTCTGGTCCAGATCCAGTTTCTCGGCTTCTGTCAGGTTTCCCTTACAGGAATAAACGACGAAAGCAAGCGCCAGAGCGCTTGCTATTGTCTTCAATATGTTGCGAGAGTTCACTAGCGGCCGCTGACACGCACCGTGGTGAAGGCGGACATACCGCCGCAGGAAACGGTGTAGGACTGACCTGCGCTGAGGTCGTACATAAAGATCTCAGATGCCGGCGGATAGTACTTGGTAACGTTGGCGATAGCGGTGGAGGCGTCATCGGCAATGGAAGGATCTGCGTTACGGGCCTTCTGATAGTAGTCCGTAGCGGCCCAGTAGCGGGCGTACTTGTCCACTTCACCGGAGCAGGAAGCCGAAGCCCAGAGGTTACCCAGGATCATATAGGCCTTTCCGGCATAACCGTAGTCCATATCCACGGCCTTCTTGGCGCACTCGCTGGCCTTGCTGCGCATATTGTTCTTGTAAGCGAAGGCGGCGAGCTCATAGTAGTACTGAGCGTCGGTGGCCTCGTCGGACTCGTCGGAGGCGATGGCCTCTTCCAGGTAACGGCAGGCGTCAGCAACATTGTCGCGGGCGGCGTTCAGACGGTACAGACCGTAGGCGCTGCGATAGGAAGGATCCAGCTTGTACATAGCGGTCACGGCCTTGAGATAGAGGTCGTTGGAGGCGCAGTCTTCGGCGGAGTTCATAAGCTTCACAATGTTGGAAACCAGAGCCAGGTTGTTGGGATCGGCCTCGAAACGGGGGCCGAAGATGGCGAGGAGGTTCTCGCAGGAAGCGACCTTGCTCTCTGCAAAGATGGACTCGATGGCGGCCTTTACCTTGGCGATGTCTTCTTTCTCGGCGTCATTCTTGGGGGTAGCACCCTCGATGTTGGCGGTAACCTTGTCGTAGGTGGCAATCACATCGTCTGCGCTGAGCTTGTTCTCGCGATACAGGTTAATGGCAGACTGGAGCAGGTTTACCTGCAGGGGGCCATTGGCCTGGGAGCCCAACTCGTCCACAATCTCGCCCAGGTTCTTGTAAGCGAAGGCGGCGTCGTTGCTGCGGTAGTTGATGATGTGCTGACCCTTGTTATTCAGAATGGACGTTCTGTTCTTGGGGTAGGCGGCCATACGCTGATCCTGGAGGGTGAGGATGGTGTCTACAATGGCGCTCCGGGCGGCAGCATCCTTGGTCTGGTTGTACAGACGGGTCATAAGGGTGGTACCGTGGATGAACATATTCTGGGAGGCCGTAGGAGGACATACGGCATAAGCCTTACGCCAGTTGGGCAGGGCAGAGTCGTAGTTCTTCTGCTTGTAGTACTCCTGGTAATAGTTCAGGTAGAGCACGCAGTCCGCGCTGTCTTTGCCGTGGCCAAAACGGGAGCCACCCTGTGCAAAGGCATTCTGACCGGAGAAAACGGCCATAGCGGCGAAGAAAATCAGAGCTAATTTTTTCATATTTACTGTTTTTTGAATTTGTCTAATTTCAATCCCCGTGCCATACTATTGATAAGCACGCTTCTGGAACCAGATGTCAAAGATATTGAATCCGAGGTTAAAACCAAAATAATTCTCCTTTACCTGGGAGGTGGCCAGGCCGCGTCTTCCAAACTCAAATCCTACGCTGAGGCCATTGTACCAGCGGAAAACGGGAAGGGTCATACCCAAAGTAACACCCAAAGAATTCACGTGGGCGCCGTCTACGGTGTAGTACGACTGATCATAATAAGCTCCTACGCGATAAGTGCAGCGGCGAAGGAAATAACGGATATCGTTTCTGTTGGGGGTGAACTCCACGCCGGCCCGGACGGACTGTCCCACCGACGGGGCAAACACCACGTCTCCCACGTTGGAGAAACCCTTTACTTGATCTATTTTACTGTTGCTCCAGTTGGTGCGGGTGTAGTCTATCTCGGCCAGGAAGCTGTCTCCCTTGCGGTAGCTTACGCCCACTCCCAGCTCGTCTCCCATACGGAGACCCTCGCTGTTGAGATCCTTTACATCGGCCACTTTGTCGTAGCTTCCCAGTTCGCGGTAATGGACGGTGTGACCCCGCATAGCGGAAGA
>JAEEQI010000177.1 GCA_016285215.1 Bacteroidales bacterium
GTGACCGGGAGGTCCATATCGGTCTTGATGGTGACCAGGGTCTTGGACAGGGCCATATGGGGACGGGCTTCCTCAAACTGGGCCTGCAGGCGGGGCGTGAGCTCGGACAGGTGGTCGTAGATGTTCTCTACGCTGCTGTACTTGGCAATGAGCTTGGCGGCACCTACTTCTCCTACACCCTTAACGCCGGGCACATTGTCGGCGGTGTCGCCGCAGATGGCCAGCATATCAATCACCTGTGCGGGACTGGAGATGCCCCATTTCTCACAGAGGGTGGCGCTGGTCACCAGCTCGGCTTCGGCCCCGGACTTGCCGGGTTTGAGCTGGAAGGCGTGCGGGCCAATGAGCTGGCCGTAGTCCTTGTCGGGTGTTACCATATAGACGTCCAGCGCTTCGGAGGCGTTTTGCGCAGCGGCCGAACCCAGCACGTCATCGGCCTCAAAGCCGGGGATCGTCAGTACGGGGATGTTCATACTCTGTACCAGCTCCGTGAGGGGCTCCAGGGCCTCAATCACCAGCTGCGGGGTAGGGGGACGCGTGCCCTTGTACTCCGGATAAAGCTGGTTACGGAAGGTGCCGCCCGGCGGGTCAAATGCCACCGCCACGTGCGTGGGCTTCTCCCGCTCCAGCATTTCCAGCAGGTACTTGGTGAAGCCGTAGAGGATGGACATATCGGCCCCTTTGGAATTGATCATAGGCCTGCGCAGGAATGCGTAGTACATCTTGAACACCAGCGCGTGTCCGTCTATAAGGAAGAGTTTGTCCATAGAACCTCAAAGGTACAAAAAAACTTTGAACTATTTCACCGCCTCCATCAGCGGGACAAACTGGTAGCCTTTGCGTCTGAGGGTGCGGATCAGGTCCGGGAGTTTGTTGTAGAATTTGTCCGTGCGGGCGTCTTCGGTGCCCAGGTGGATGAGCAGGATGTTGCCGTTAAGACCTTTCTCCTTTTCAATCTGCATCACTTTGTCCCAGAGGAACTTACTGCTGTAATAGTTCTTCATATCGGGCGTGGTGTAGTCTCCGTTGGTATAGGTGCCGGAGGTGTAATTGACCACCTGCAGGCCCAGGGACTGCGCCCAGGAAGCGATGGTGGCGTTGTAGTACTCGTACGGCGGCATAAAGAGAGGGGCCGAAGAAGGAGTAATCCCAAAGGGAGCCATCACCTCATAGCTGCGGCGGAGATCTTCCTCAAACTCTTCGCGGGTCACGAGAAGTTGGTTGCGGTTTTCCCAGGGGGCATAGAGCAGGTGGCCGTAGCTGTGGCTGCCCACATAATGCCCTTCGGCCAGCAGATCCTTCACTACATCCGGGAACTTTTCAAAGAACTCGCCCGTGAAGAAGAAGGCGCCTTTGATGCCGGCGGCCTTGAGGGCTTTGCGGATGGCGGGGGCTCCGTCGGCCTTGTCGGCAGCAGTGAAGACCAGGCTGATACGCTTCTGTGAGGGGTCCGTGCGGACGATGCCGCCCTGGAAACGGACGTTCTTATCGGCCTTGTGTTTTCCCTCCATCTGGTAGGCGCTGAAGGGGAAGGTGAGGGAGGCCGTGCCGTCCATAGTGGGCTCGTTGGTGGAGTAGTCGTGCACGGAGTCGTGATAGACGATGCGGCCCGGCTGGAAGGCCTCGTAATTGGTCCCGCCCTGCGTGCTGATGCCAATGAGCGAGCCAAAAATGGTGCTGTATACCGGTCCGTCTACCAGACCGCCGGTTGTGTTACCCAATTTTTCCAGATAGATGAAGGAATGTGGCTGCAGCGGATAGGTGCCGCCGCGGGGCAGTTCCACAATCATACTCACGCCCCAGGGATTGCAGCCCAGGAGCCAGTCCCGCAAGGCGCCTTCCATCTCCTGGTAGGTAAGGTCTCCGGTGAGCTGGCGGTACAGGATGCACTGCGAGAGCATAGCGGTGGTGAGGTTGTTGGAGCACCAGGTGCCGGGAATGCCATACAGGAACGGATGGCCTTGGGCCTTCTCGTAAGTGCGGGCTATGCCGCTGCGGAGGTTGCGCACAAACTCGTCCTTTCCTTCCTGGGCCAACTGGACGTGGCCCATATTCATAAAGGGATACCACTGGTAGTGGCGGGCGCTGTCGGCTCCCATCCAGGGGGTAATGGGCTCGCGGCGGCCGTACTCGATGGCCTGCAACAGATAGGAACGGTCTCCGGTGCTGCGGAAGAGCTCCATACCGGCCAGTTCCATATCGTCCACCCAGTTGTCTTCTTCATAGATATAGGGGCTCACGATGGACACCGTCTGCGACACGCCGGGATGCTCCACACCGGTTTTCCAGGCATCCAGGGCCTTCTCCTTGATGCGGGCGGCCAGCTCCGGGTAGAAGGGAGCCAGCACGCGGCTGCCAATGGTAAAGGCCGAAGCATATTTACCGGTGGTGCTGGCCAGGCCGGTGGAGGCGTTCACGCCGCCGTGGCGGCCCCGCTGCTGGGGCGTTCCGGTGCAGAAATAGACGGGCCTGTAGCTGCCGGGGCCCCAGCCGTAGTCGGCCTGGTCGTCGTGGGGCTTTCGCATACCCACGTGGTCGCGGTCGTCGGCCAGCTGGTTGTAGAACTCTCCGGGTTCGGGGTTCATACGGTCCAGCCAGTCCAGCCCCCAGCGGATCTCGTCCACAATGTCCGGGACGCCGTTGGCGCCGGGGGTGCCGTCGGTTTTATAGAAGTCTCCAAAGGCATCGGGGTTCTGCTCATAGGCATAGGCCATCTGGTAAACGGCATTGGCCGTGGTGGCCGTGTACTGGAGGCAGTCGGAGGCATCGTGCCATCCGCCGCGTACGTCCAGATACTGCCCGCTCTTGGTGGGGTGATTCACAATGATGGCGTCCTTCACGTGGCAGCTGTCCTTGAGGAAAGGGTTCCAGCCGCAGCGCTGCTGGCGCATATAATTGAGCACAAAATCGGCCACTCCGTCATAGACGCCGAAGTTTATGGGAAAGCTGGGCGACACGGCGCCTTCGGCCTCTATGCGGTATGCTCCTTCCCGCTGAACGGTGCTGAAATCCAGCCGGGCGGTGGCGGCCATCTGACCCAGCGGGCCCGTGGGTTTGGCGTTGCCGGTAAAGACAACCTCTCCGGTGAGGGCGTCTACCAGTTGGAACTGGGTTGGAGCCTTGTCTCCCAGGAAGACGGCAACTTTGGTGGCCTGGGGCTGATAGCCCAGCTGATTGATACGGATCCAGCCTTGAGCGCTCAGAGTCAATGCGCTTAGCAGGAAAAGAAGTGTGGTCAGTGCTTTTTTCATAGTATCAAAGGTACAAATATTTTCACTATATTTGCCTAATAAACACTAACCTATGGCCGACGAAAAGATAATCTTCTCCATGAACGGAGTGGGAAAAGTTCTTCCCCACAACAATAAAGTCATCCTCAAAGACATTTACCTGAGCTTTTTTTATGGCGCCAAAATTGGTATCATAGGTCTTAACGGTTCGGGTAAATCTACGCTGCTCAAGATTATTGCCGGCGTGGAGAAATCCTACAAGGGAGAAGTGGTCTGGGCCCCCGGTTATACGGTGGGCTACCTGGAGCAGGAGCCCCAGATGGACCCGGAGAAGACGGTGCTGGAGGTAGTGCAGGAAGGCGTGCAGGAGGTTATGGACATCCTGCAGGAGTACAACGACATCTCCCTCAAGTTCATGGAACCTTTGGACGACGATGAGATGAACCGCCTCATCGAGCGCCAGGGAGAACTCACGGAAAAGATTGACCACGTGAACGGCTGGGAGATTGACTCCAAGCTGGAAAGGGCTATGGATGCACTCCAGTGCCCGCCTTCGGACCAGAAGATCAAAGAGCTTTCCGGCGGCGAGCGCCGCCGTGTGGCCCTGTGCCGCCTGCTCCTGAGCGAGCCCGACGTGCTCCTCCTGGACTAGCCCACCAACCAC
>JAEEQI010000023.1 GCA_016285215.1 Bacteroidales bacterium
GCCCATAAGAGAACCGCTTCCCTCAAGACATTAAGTATTGGTTCGGCCGTTTTGGTGGGCGGCACCCAAATCTACAACAAGCAGTACTGGAAACTCCCCATCATCTATGGCGGAATCGGTGCCGGTATTTACGGAGGAATCCGTTTCAACAATCTCTACAAAAGCACCGGAGAAGACAAGTACAAACTGTACAGTACCCTTTCCTATGTAGGAGCCGGCGTGGTCTACTGGGGAACCATACTGGACGGAGCTGTGAGCTACAAATCCAATATGGCCCCTCCGGATCCGGCCAAGTCCACCCTGTATTCCATCCTGCTTCCGGGTCTGGGACAGATTTACAACGGAGAATTCTGGAAGGTTCCCATCTATTGGGGTCTGATGGCCGGCAGCGTACACTTTGTGGTTGAAAACCATACGCAGTACCAGCGCTGGAAGTGGACTTATGACCAGGCCACCTCTACGGATCCGGATGTTGAGAAACCGCCGCAGAGCGCAGAGAATGCCAAGTATTACAGAGACTCTTACCGCCGCCTGAGGGACTATTCCATCCTGGCGGTTGCCGTCGCTTATATTCTGCAGGTCATTGACGCCAACGTCTTTGCCTATATGAAAGGTTTCGAAGTAAACGACGAAATTTCTATGAAGGTAGCACCGGCTGTCCTTCCCCTGGGAGAGTACGCCCAGGCGCCCCCGGCCGTGGGTATGTCCATCGGCCTTAAGTTTTAGAATATGAAGAAAATTGCATTTATAGTTAGTAGTATACTGCTTCTGTCTCTTCCCGCCGAGGCCCAGGGTCTTTTCAAAAAAAGCCGCAAGACCCTGGAAAAAGAGAACGAGGAGCTCCTTAAACGCATAGAAGTCTTAGAGGCCGAAGTAGCCGCCTACAGGGCCGATGCCATTGACCGCGAATACATTGAAGAAGAACTGTCCGGAGAAAACGAGAACAAGGTTTCGGCCGGTCTGGAAGACTATACTCCCGCCAATACGGACACCCTTCTCTCCCAGTGGTATATGCACCGTCAGTCCCGCATCCCAGGCCGCGAGCAGTTTGATATGGATTCCGTCCACTTTACTACGGACGTGCCGGATTCCGTGCTTATGCGCCGCCTGGAGGAGATGAACTCCTTCATCACCCTCCCCTTCAACGAGACGGTCAAGAATTTTATGATTCTGTACACGGAGAAGATGCCCGCCAAGATGTCGGAGATGATGGGCCTGTCGCAGTACTACTTCCCCCTCATTGAAGAGACCCTCCGCCGCTACGACCTCCCCCTGGAGCTCAAATACGTAGCCATCATCGAGAGCGCCTTCAACCCCAGGGCCGAATCCCGGGTAGGTGCCAAAGGTATGTGGCAGTTTATGTACAGAACGGCTCTGAGCTATGGTCTGCGTATCGATTCCTACGCCGATGAGCGTATGGACCCCGTTGCTTCTATGGACGCCGCCGCCCGTTATTTCAAGGATGCCTACCGCATCTTTGGTGACTGGTCTCTGGCCATTTCCTCCTACAACTGCGGTTCCGGCAACGTGAACAAAGCCATCAAGCGCGCCGGCGGACGCAGAGATTTCTGGAGCATATACGACTATCTGCCGCGTGAGACCCGTGGTTACGTACCGGCTATGGTGGGCGCTATGTACGCTTTCCGTTACGCCAACGAGTACGGCCTCTCCGCCGCTCCTATGTCCCTTCCCACCTACGTGGACACCTTCCACATTCACAAGAACCTGCATTTCAGCCAAATCAGCGAAGTGCTGGGCCTTCCCCTGGACGACATCCGCGACCTCAATCCCCAGTACTATACGGACATTGTACCGGGTGCCCACTCCGACGAAGTAATCCGCCTGCCCTTCAACTACAGCACCTCCTTCCTGGAGATGCAGGACAGCATCTACCGTTATAAGGCCGACGTCCTCTTCACCTCCAAGATCGAAGACGGCCGCGAAACGGTTAACGGCCGGCCCGTACAGACCGCCCGTCCTTCGGCCACGCCCCAGTGGGTATACTACAAGGTCAAATCCGGTGACAATCTGGGTAAAATCGCCCGCAAGTACCACACCTCCGTCCGCCAGCTCAAGAGCTGGAACAACCTCAAGAGCGATCGCATAGCCATTGGCCAGCGCCTCAAGGTTGGAAAGAGGTAATCAAAGCGACATCTGCAACTGGAAATTGAGGGTGGGCGTGCTTTCACGGCCCACCCTTACCATATATGCGCCTCGCAGATTGGCTTTAAGCGTGACGCGCCACACGCGTAGTTTGTAGCCGGCAACCACAGAGGCCGAAAGGCCCGTCCCGGAATAGGCAGGCACGGAAAAGGAGCCCGGAGCATCGCGTTCATAACAGTAAATGCGGTCGGCCCATTCGGGGATACGGAAAGCCGAAAAACGCAGATACGAAGAGAGTACATCGTTCTTATAACCGCCTTCCAGATAACCCAACAGGCCCCAGGATTTGCAGCGGACGGCTTCTCCCCTCAGTAGGGAAAGCCAGGGGCCGTGGGCGAACTTAATATCTGCTCTTAAAGCAGTGCGCGGTGCCTCATAATTGCGGTATCGCTCGGTGAGCCGGAGCGCAAGTGACCAGGCTTTACCTAGCTGCCATTCCCAGTTCACATAGCCCTTGATCTGCAGGCGACGAGGGTCAACGCCACCAACCGGTAAAAGAGCGCCATCCAATGTGATAGAGAGTTTATATAAAGGGACGGATGAACCGAAACCTGTCTTTCCGGCCAGGCTTTTCCAACGGCCGCTTTGAAGGGAATAGCCGGCTGCCAGACCATATTCTCCGTTCTTCTTTCCGCTGTATTTGCTAGGTACAAAACGAGCCTGCAGGGCCCATTTTCCCTGGTTGCCGGCCTTCCTTCGCAGAGAGGCTTTCCCGGCTGCCGAACGGTTTTTCCAGGCTATTTCCGCCCTGTAATCGGCCCCTTTAATATTCAAGCGGGTTTCTGCAGAGGCAGAGATTCCTTTGGGGGTCCAGGCCAGAGAGGCACCTGCCTGGCCCCATCGGCCCAGATATTCTCCGTGGGCGCCGAAATGCTTGGCCAGCGTACCCCAGGCCGATGCCCGCCAATGGCTTCCCCCGTACTCGTAAGCCAGGCCCCGGTGCACGGAAGAAGAGGTGTAGGACCAGACCGGCGATATACCCGTGCTGCGGCGTATAAAGGCATCTACGGTGGATAGACTCTCCATAGCAAAGCCGCTCCACTGGGCAAGGCCTTCACCGTACCGGACATTGAAATCTCCCAGCACCAGGCGGCCCCAGCGGGTAAAGGCCTCTGCGTGGGCGGTCCAGTCGGGTTTTCTCCACGCTCCCCCAACCCGCCAGTTCTCTCCGCTCACCTTTGCCTTGACGCCCACTTGTTTGAGGGTTGTACGCACAAGTGCGTCCATACGGGTACGGGCTTTATCTGTGTTGCCCGGAAGCCTTCGTGATTCCAAGGACAGAAAGGGCTGCAAGGCTTCCACTGCTTCCCGGCCAAAACCGTCCACCAGCATCAGTTCTTCCCACGAGAGAATGTCTCCCTGGGCGGCTCTGTAATCGGCCAGAGACGCTATCTGATAGTCGGTCAGAATGCCCGGGCGCAGGTGGTTCCCGTTGATTCTGATCTTGCCCATACCTTCCAGCCGGTCTATCCATTCCTGGTCCACTTCTTCTATGCTGGAGGCGCCCGACAAATAGAGCGCCGCCCGCAGGACGGAGGCATCCTGAGAAGCGGCCCTGAGGCACAAAAAGGCCGCAACGGCCACACAAACAATACGTCTCATACGGGCAAGTTAAACAATGGTAAGCGTAATCCCCGCCGCCTGTTGAAAACTTGTGTTGTTTCAGATGTATTTTTGTGTGTTTTTTACTATTTTTGCATAACAAAATTTACAAATCGATGGATTCAAAAGTAACCCTTCACGACAAAACTTTCAAACTCTTTATTCCTAACAAAGATATCGAGAAGGCCATCGACGCCGTGGCAGAACGCCTGAATGCAGATTATGCAGACGCCACGGACCAGGATCCCGTGGTGCTTCTGTGCACGCTCAATGGTGCCATTATCTTTGCCGCAGAGCTCCTGAAGCGTCTTAATTTCCCCCTGATTCTCAAGGCCTGCAAGCTTTCCTCCTATCAGGGTACCCAGTCAACGGGATACATCAAGACGGAAGTTCCGCTTCCCGCCCATCTGGAAGGCCGAAGAGTCATCATCGTAGAAGACATTGTGGATACCGGCAACACCATTGTGGTTATGAAGGACCTGCTGCAGGCAGCCAAAGTCAGAGATT
This sequence comes from Bacteroidales bacterium, assembly GCA_016285215.1. The sequence goes on from JAEEQI010000023.1 coordinate 4,273, forward strand.
CCAAGGTCTGCACGCTGCTGGTCAAGCCGGAGGTGTACAAGAAAGACGTAAAACTTGACTACGTTGCTATGGAAATCCCCAACCGCTTCATCGTGGGCTTCGGCCTGGATTACGACGAACTGGGAAGAAATATAAAGGATGTTTACGTACTTGACGAATAACCCATTTGCCCCTATGAAATATTACGTACTCTTTGGCCCTCCCGGTGCTGGTAAAGGCACCCAGGCCGGCGCTATGGTAGAGCGCTACAATCTCTGCCACCTGTCCACGGGGGAACTCCTCCGCAGTGAAATTGCCGCCGGCAGTGCCCTGGGCCTGCAGGCCAAAGCCCTCATTGAGGCCGGCAACCTGGTACCCGACGAGGTAGTTGAAGGAATGATTGAATCCAAGTTCCAGAGCGTAAAGAATGTCAAGGGTTTCCTGCTGGACGGTTTCCCTCGCACCATTGCCCAGGCAGAGGCTCTGGACGCTATGCTGGCCAAGAACGGTGAAGCCGTTACCGCCTGCATTTCGCTTATGATTCCCGACGAACTCATCCACGAACGCATTGCCCACCGCGCCCATATCGAAGGCCGCGCCGATGACGCCCGCCCCGAGGTAGTGGCCAACCGCGTAAAGACGTACCACGACAAGACGGAACCTCTTGTGGAATTCTATAAGAAGGCCGGCCGTTACCACGAGATTGACGGCGTAGGCACCATTGAGGAAGTCCGTGACCGGATTTTCTCGGAAATGGATAAGTTCTAAATAATAGACTCATACCAATGCTCTCAGGCCCCCTTTAGGGGCCTGTTTGCGTTTTAGGGCGAATATGTTTATCTTTGTGTGATAAAACCTAACCTATGCACAGGATATTTTTGCCCATATACCACTTTTTCAAGGGTCACAAGGCTCTGTTATATGCCCTCTTAATTGCGTCTACGGCTGTTTTTGCCTGGTTTGGCGCCAAACTGCAGTACGAAGAAGACATTATCAAGCTCCTCCCCCGCTCCTCCACGTCCAATGAGCTCGCTTTCAGCGACATAGGCCTCATTGACAAGATCTTTGTCCAGGTCACGTCCAGGGACACCCTTAATCCGGTGAGCCCGGATGAACTGGGTGCCATTGCGGAGGAATACTGCAACATCCTGGAGCAGCGGGACAGCGCCACCCATTACCTGAAAGGCGTTCTGGTGTCGCTGGACATTGATACGGCCCTGGAAGCTATGGACTTTGGCCTGGCTCATCTTCCTTCGTTTATCGACACCTCCTGGTTTGCCCTGATAGAGAAAACCCTGGAGCCCAAGGCCTTTGCCGAGCAAATGGCCAGGAACTATGAGATTGTGATGAACGACGAAACCGGAGATGAGACTCAACTGGTTTCTATGGATCCGCTCAACCTCCGCGCTTCCCTGATGGGTGAAATCCTTGGGCAGGATGCCAGTATGGGCGGCATCACCATTGACGGCGGCCATCTCTTCTGCCCGGACAAGACCGTGGCCCTGGCCCTCCTCTCCCCTTCCTTCACGTCCACCAACTCCGGTGCCTGCACCCGTCTGGTGAATATGATGGACAAACTCAAGAAGGAAATCGAGGCCGCTCACCCGGACATCCGCGTCCTGGTACACGGTAATCCGCAGGGCAGCGTTTCCAATGCCGGGACCATCAAGAGAGACCTGATGTGGTCCATTGGCATCTCGCTCCTCCTGATCATGATCATCATGATTCTGAGTTTCCACAGAATGGCCTTCCTGTGGCAGCAGGTGGTCCCCGTGCTGTACGGAACCATCTTCTCGATGGCCTGTATGTACTGGCTCAAGGGCGGTATGTCCCTGATGGCTATGGGTATCAGCGCCATCATCCTGGGCGTGGCCCTCAGTTACTGCCTCCACGTTCTCATCCACTATTATTATGTGGGAGACACGGAGCAGATGCTCAGGGAAGAATCCACCCCCGTATTCCTGGGCTGCGTCACCACCATCGGCGCCTTTATGGGCCTGATCTTCACGGAGAGTGAACTGCTCAGCGACTTCGGCCTGTTTGCCACCTTCGCCCTCATCGGCAATACCCTCTTCGCCCTCATCTTCCTGCCCCACTTCCTGAAGCCGGAGCAGATTCACTTCAAGCGCACGCACGGTTTCCCGCTCATCGAGCGCATCAACAACCTGCCCTGGGACCGCAACAAATGGTTCATCGGCGCCTTGGTCATCCTCATTGCCGTGGGTATCTTCTACAGCCCCAAGGTCAAGTTTGACAGCGACCTCATGAACCTGGACTTTGACAACGCCGAACTCCGCGAAAGCCAGGATCTGTACAACCGCAAGAGCGCCGACGGCTTTGCCCACATATACTTCGCCGCCTGGGACGACAACGACCTCAATGAAGCATTGGAGTATAATAAAGGCCTGGTAAGAGCCCTGGATTCGTTAAAGGCCGATGGATTGGTGAAAGGCTATGTTCCCGTAGCCAAGCTGCTGCTGCATTCTACGCAGGACCAGCAGAGCCGCATAAGCGCATGGAACGCCTTCTGGACCCGTGACCGCGTGCGGGAAATGCGCCGCAGATTCTATGAGGCGGAATATCAGTACGGCCTTCCCAACGGCTTCTATGCTCCGTTTATGGATATGATCCAGAACAGTTATGAGCCGGCCGACATCGTGGCCTCTGGAATAGTTCCGGAAGGTCTGCTCTCCAACTATGTAGAGCAGCAGGAAAGCGGCCGCTATATGGTTTATACGGAAGTTTCCTACGACATAAAGGATCAGCTGAAGGTATGGAAGACCCTTACTTCCGTAGACCACGTGCTGGTGCTGGAACCCTTCTTCTACTGCCGCGATATGGTGGAAATCATCCACGACGACTTCAGCACCACCCTCTGGATTTCCAGTGTCTTTGTGCTGCTGGTCCTGCTCCTGAGCTTTATGAACATCTGGACGGCCCTGCTGGCCTTCTTCCCTATGTTCGTGAGCTGGTACGTAATGCAGGGCTATATGGCCATCTTCGGCCTGGAATTCAACCTCATCAACATTGTCATCTCCACCTTTATCTTCGGTATCGGTGTAGACTATAGCATCTTTGTGATGGAAGGCCTGCTGGCCGAAGCCCGTCACGGAGAAACCAAGATGCTGGAATACCACAAAGTGGCCATCTTCTACAGTGCCCTCGTACTGTGCATCGTGACCTTTGCCCTTATCTTTGCCCGGCATCCGGCCATCCATTCCATTGGTCTGATTACGCTCATTGGTATGGCTTCCACCATCCTGATCACCTACTCTTTACAGCCTTTTATCTTCCGCCAGCTCATCAAGATTCCCTTCTTCCGCCGCGGATTCCGTATACCAGAGAAATGAACCTAGACGCACAACTATACCTGAACCTCATAAAGGGCGGCACAGCCCGCCTGGCGCAAAACCGCCAGGATATCAATAACCTGAATGTTTTCCCCATTCCGGACGGAGACACCGGGGACAATATGTTTATGACCATTGAAGCCGGTACGCAGGCTTCCGGAAATACCCTTTCAGAAATGGCCGCAGCGGTTTCCCAAGGTATGTTGCTGGGCGCCCGCGGCAATTCCGGCGTCATCCTCTCCCGCATCTTCGCGGGTATGGGAAAGGCCTTCCAGGGCCTCAGACAGGCCGATAGCAAGCAGTTCAACGCTGCTATGAAAGCAGCGGTAGAGGAAGCCTATCACGCCGTCTCCCAGCCCGTAGAAGGCACCATCCTTACCGTCTTGAGGGAAGGCGTGGCAGCGGCCGAAGGTTCGGCCAGCATCGAGGAGTTTTTTGACCTCTGGATTGCCGGTATGGACCTGAGTCTGCAGCATACCCCCGACCTCCTGGACGTGCTCAAAAAGGCCGGTGTGGTTGACAGCGGCGGCGCAGGCCTCCTCTGCATTGCCGAAGGTATGCGCGACGCCCTGCACGGAAGATCCCCGATCGAAGTCGGGGATGACGTTAAGAACCAACCGGTTGCTGCCCCCAAAGTAGATTTCAACGCCTTCACGGAAGACAGCGTACTGGAGTTTGGCTACTGCACTGAGTTCCTCCTCCGTCTGCAGCGCTGCAAAGTGGATCTGGATACCTTTGACGAGTCCGTTATCCACGACTGGCTGGAAACCCAGGGAGACTCCCTGGTCTTCTTCCGCGACGGTTCCATCATCAAAGTGCACGTGCACACCAAGGATCCCGGCGCCGTGCTCACCAAGTGCCGCGAGTGGGGCGAATTCCTCACCATCAAGGTGGAGAATATGACCCTCCAACACCACGAGAACCATATGGACGAGCGTTTCAAGCGCACCCGCAAAGCCCTGGGCATTGTGACGGTGGCTTCGGGCGCGGGTCTTTCGGCCTCTTTCAAAGAGATGGGGGCCGATGCCGTGATAGAAGGCGGCCAGACTATGAATCCCCCGGTGGACCGTTTCCTGGAAGCTTTTGATGAAGCAGCGGCCGATACCATCCTGGTATTCCCCAACAACAGCAATATCATCCTTACGGCCCAGCAGGCCGCCCAGCTCTACGAGAAGTCGCAGATTGTGGTCATTCCCACCCATACGCTGGGAGAAGGCTATTACGCTATGGCCAACCTGGACGCCGAACTTCCGCTGGAAGAACTCACTGAGGTCCTCAAGCAGGCTGCTGCGTCCGTTACCACCGGCTCCGTTTCCAAGGCCATCCGCGATACAGCTGACGCCCGAACCGGAGAATACATCGGTTTCAGCGGCAAGGACGTCCTCTGCTGCTGCCCCGAGAGGAGGGATACGGTCCTTACCCTGGCCCAGAAACTGGAGGCCCAGAATGCCGATATTGTGATGCTTCTGCAGGGCTCCGATGCTTCGGCCCAGGAAGCGCAGGAACTGCAAGCCCAGCTTCAGAAAGCCTATCCCCTGTCCGAGGTCATCCTCCTGGACGGCGGACAACCCGTTTACGATTATATTTTAGTGCTATGTTAAAGATATACACCGATTCCGATACCGACATCACCCCCATTGAGGCGGCTGAATACGGTTACAAGCTCATCTCCATGCCTTACAGCGTGGACGCCAAAACCACCTACCCTTACGTAGACTTCGAGACCTTTGACGGTCACGCCTTCTACGATATGCTGCGCGGCGGCGTTCTGCCCACCACCAGCGCCATCTCCAAGGAACAGTATATCAACTATTTCGAAGAAGACTTCAAGGCCGGAAACGACATCCTTTACGTGCATTTCTCCCGCGCTATGACCAACACCTTTGACGTAATGGACCAGGCCATTGCCGAGCTCAAGGCCCAGTACCCGGGCGTACGCTTTGAGGAAATTGACACCAAGGGCATCACCACCATCAGCTACGCCATCGTACGCGAGGTGGGTGATATGGTCAAGGCCGGCAAGACCCTCGATGAGATCCTGGAATGGGCCAAGACCGAGGTAGACAAGTTTGCTATGTATTTCTTTGCCGATGACCTCAAGTTCTTCCGCCGCAGCGGCCGTGTAAGCGGACTCGCCGCCACTATGGGTACCCTCATCGGCGTGCGTCCCCTCATTCATATGAGCCAGGCCGGCAAGATGGAATCCATTGGCACCGTCAAGGGCCGTCCCAACGCCATAAAGGCCCTGGTAGAGAAAGTGGCCGAACTGGGAGACGAAATTGACAAGCACCGTATCTGCATTGGCCATACGGACGCCCCCGAGATTGCCCAGGAGGTTGGCCGTATGATTGAGGATCGCTTTGGCAAACAGAATATCGTTTACGTGTATGTGAACCCCACCGCCGGCAGCCACTGCGGTCCCAACGGCGTTGGAGTCTGCTTCCACGCCAAGCATCGCTAATATGATAGAAGTAAGAGAAGTCAAAACCAAAAAAGAGCAAAAGCAGTTCCTGAATTTTGCCCTGGACCTGTACAAAGGCAACCCGTACTTTGTGCCGCCGCTATACGCCGACGAGCGCAAAATGTTTGGGAAGGACTACGTGTACAAGAGCAGCTGTGAATGGACCTATTTCGTGGCCTACAAGGACGGCGTACCCGCCGGCCGCATCCAGTGCATCATCCAGAAGGACGCCAATGCCAAGAACGGTGAAAAGCGCTGCCGCTTCTCCCGCTTTGATGCCATTGAGGACCCGGAAGTATCCCGCGCACTCTTTGAAAAGGCCGAAGCCTGGGCCGTGCAAAAAGGTATGGACACTATGGTGGGACCTCTCAACTTCTCCGACCTGGAGCGCGAAGGTATGCTGGTAGACGGCTTTGAAGAGCCCGCTACCTTTGAAGAGAACTACAACTTCAGTTACTACAAGGAGCACGTGGAAGCCCTGGGCTACCAGAAGGAGATTGACTGGACGGCCAGCCGCCTCTACGGCCCCGAGAGTCCTGAAGCATTGGATGAACTGGAGGAGCTGGTGGCCTTCATTTTCAAGCGTTACAAGCTGCATTACGGAACGGCCAAGAGCGGTCCGGACCTTCTCAAGAAGTACTCCGAAGGCATCTTTGACCTGCTGGACGCCTCCTACAAAAATCTGTACGGAACCGTCCCCTTCACCGAGGGTATGCGCAAACTGGTGCTGGAGAACTTTGCTATGGTCATCAGTCCCAAGTATACGGCGGTGATCCTGGACGAGAACGATAAGCTGGTCTGCTTTGGCCTGTCCTTCCCCGGTCTGGCTCCCGCCCTGGTGGGAACCCGTGGCAAGTACACGCCCTGGACCCTTCTCAAGCTCCTTTACTACATCAAGAAGCCCAACATCCTGGACCTGTGCCTGGTGGGCGTGGATCCCGAATACCTGAACCGCGGTGTATCCGGCGCCCTCTCCCTGTCCATTATGAAGATGCTGAGGGACAATCCCCGCGTCAAATGGGCCGACACCAACCTGAACCTGGAAGACAACTACGCCATCCTGAACCAGTGGCGCCGCTTCAAGAGCGAGGAATGCAAGCGATACAGATCCTACGTTAAGAAATTGGTATGATAAAGATATTGATTGACTGCTTTGGAGGAGACCATTGCCCTCAGGCACCCGTAGAAGGCGCCCTGGCGGCCCTGGCCAAGAATCCCGACCTGTACGTGATGCTGTGCGGAGACGAGGAAATCCTGCGCAAGGAACTGGCCGGAAAGACGTATGACGCCTCCCGCGTGGAGATTGTGCACGCCCCGGAAGTGATTGGCTGCGACGAAAAACCTACCGATGTGGTGCGTCTCAAGCGCAACTCCTCTATGATGAAGGCCATCATCCTGCTGAGGGACCGTGACGACATTGCCGCTATGGTATCCACCGGTTCCACCGGAGCCCTGGTAACCGGCGCCCTGGTGCGTCTGGGCCGCATTCCCGGCGTTATTCGGCCCGCCTTCTGCCCCATCCTTCCCACTATGGACGGCGGCATCGTGGGCATCTGCGACAGCGGTGCCAACGTAGAAGTCACCAGTGCCCATCTGCGCCAGTTTGCCATTATGGCCTCCCTCTATATGGAGAATGTCTATGGCGTCAAGAAACCCCGTGTAGCGCTCCTGAACGTAGGAAAAGAGGCCGAAAAGGGAGACGACGTGCGCCGAGAAGCCTATGGCCTGCTGCAGGAAACGGAAGGCCTTAACTTCGTAGGTAATATGGAAAGCCGTGACCTGTTGAGCGGCAGCTACGATGTGGTGGTGGCCGACGGTTTCAGCGGCAACGTGCTGGTAAAAACCACCGAAGGAACCGCCCTGGAACTCCTCAAAAAGCTCAAGGGAGAAATCTTCAGCCGCACCCTCTATAAGCTGGGCGCCCTTCTGATGAAGAAGATGTTCAAGGACCTCAAGGAGTTTATGAACTACCAGAATTACGGCGGCAGCGTGCTCCTGGGCACCTCCAAGGTGGTGGTCAAAGGACACGGTTCCTCCAAGGCCATAGCCGTAGAAAAGTGCATTGAGCAGGCCTATAAGATGGAAGTGAGCCAGCTCTCCGGTAAGATTGAGGCAGAAATTGCCAAGTATGAACATTACGAAGAATAGATATGTTTGAAAAAGTACAAACCATTCTGGCCAAGCAGCTCCGCGTAGATGCTTCCCGGATTACCCCTGAATCCCAAATCAAAAAAGACCTGGGAGCCGATTCCCTGGATATCCTCCAGCTCCTGATGCGCATCGAAGACCAGTACGGAATTGTGATTCCCGACCAGGCCCTGGCCCAGTTCAACACGGTTGGCGACGTGGTCTCTTATCTTGAAAAACAGGAAGTTAAATTATAAATCCTCTACCGATGGTTCAGGTCTATTGTAAAAACACCAAAGAGAGCAAGCGCTTCCCGGAAGGCACTTCCCTTCTGCAGATGCTTGCCGAGTTTGACTGTCATCGGCCCTACCCTATTGTTTCCGCCAAGGTAAACAATGTATCGCAGGGCTTGAAGTTCAAAGTCTACCAGAACAAAGACATCGAGTTCATAGATGTCCGCGAATCCAGTGGGATGCGCGTGTACTGCCGCTCGCTCTTTTTCCTGCTTTACAAGGCCTGCTGCGATGTCCTGCCGGAAAGCCGGCTCTATGTGGAGCATCCCATCTCCCACGGCTATTTCTGCCATATCAGAAAGGCCGATGACACCGCCATCACCCCTGAGGACATCCAGAAGCTCACGGACTATATGCACGAGCTGGTGAAGAAGGATCTCCCCTTCCACCGCTACGACGTGCAGACCGAGAAAGCCATCAAGGAATTCAAGAAAGCCGGGGCCGAAGACAAGGTACGCCTGATGGAAACCAGCGGCGAGGCCTATACGGACTATTATACGCTGGGAGAAACGGCCGACTTCTACTACGGTAAACTGGTACCTTCCACCAGCTATCTGACCGTCTGGGGCCTGCAGCCCTACCACGACGGCGTTCTCCTGCAGGTTCCTTCCCTGGAAGACCCTACCCGCGTGGCCGACTATGTGGACCAGCCCCGCACCTTTGAAATGTTCACGGAGGCCCTGCGCTGGAACATCATTATGGGTCTGAGCACCGTGGGAGACGTCAACCAGGCCATTCTGAACGGCCGTGCCAGCGAGCTCATCCAGATAGCTGAGGCTCTCCAGGAAAAGAAGATTGTAAAGATTGCCGAAGAAATAGAGCGCCGCTACAACGACAAGAATACGCCCCTGCAGGTGGTGCTCATCACCGGCCCTTCCTCTTCCGGTAAAACCACATTCTGCAAGCGTCTGGCGGTCCAGCTCAAGGCCTGCGGACTGCGTCCTATGTCCGTGAGTACGGACGACTACTTTGTCAACCGCGTGGAAACGCCCAAGTTCCCCGACGGCTCTTACGACTTTGATAACTTCGAGACCGTGGACCACAACCTGATGGAGAGCGACATAATGAAGCTCATCGCCGGTGAAGAGGTCTCCGTGCCCGAATTCAACTTTGTCACGGGCCTGCGGGAATACAATGGCAAGAAGCTCAAGTTGGGAGAGGGCCGAATCCTCCTCATCGAAGGCATCCACGCCCTCAATCCCCAGCTCACCAGCAAGATTCCCGATTCGGCCAAGTTCAAGATCTTCATCAACACGCTCACGGGAACCCTCCTGGACGACCACAACAGCATTCCTACCAGCGACAACCGCCTCCTGCGGCGCATCGTGCGTGACTATAACGCCGGAGCCTTTACGGCCCAGCAGTCCATCTCCAACTGGCAGAATGTACTGGATGCAGAGGAAAAGTGGATTTACCCCTATCAGGAAACGGCCGACGTGATGTTCAACAGCGCCTACCTCATTGAGTTTGCGGTGCTTAAGAACCATGCGGAGCCCATCCTCCGCAGCGTTCACCAAAACTGCGCCGAGTACGCCGAAGCCCACCGCCTCCTCAAGTTCATCCACTACTTTATCCCCGTGCCGGATAAAGAAATTCCCGCAACATCCCTCCTCCGCGAATTCATCGGAAGTTAATCGAAGGTATTACGGAGCGAAGCGACCCAGGGGGTCTGGGGGGGTAGCCCCCCAGTCTGTGAAACAGATATTAAATTCTTTTGAGAATCGGCGAAGCGTAGATTCTCAAAAGAATATCTCTCAGTTCCGGGGGATATTCTTTTGTTATCTTGTCTACGTGCTTGATAAAGGTCTCTTTCTCTGCGTCTGTGTAGGAATAACTGCGTTGTCCGTTCAGGAGGTCGGCGGCAATGTAGTTATTGGGATACAGGCGGTATGCGGCCTTGATACGGGAATCAATGAGTTCTGCCACGCTCTTGTTGAACTCGGGATTGGTGCACTTGCTGAATTGCTCCAGTTCCTCGCGGTGCAGAGGCTCGCAGACGGCCAGGTGCACGCGGCCCTTGGGCTGGGTAATGCCCGTAAGGATGCTGTTAAGGTCTTCTCCGGGCTTTTTAATATAAGGCTGGCCGGAACTCTTGGCGTAGAGCTCCAGGGCCTTTAATTCGTCGCAGGGCTCCCATTCGTAGGAAATGGCCAGCGGAGCAATATGGAGCTCGTCCAAAGAGGCGACACGGTCTTCCCCGCCGGAGAGGTTGAACATCTTGATAATGCCCTGGTCCGTGAGGTCCATACCGTCCTTGGTGCGGCCGTTGCGCTGGGCAATCCACACGCTTTCCTTCTTCTGGGTAACGGCATAGCGGATGTACTCCGACACATACTGGCTCTTGAGCAGGAAATCCCGGGCCGAAGTAACCGTAGTGGGCCTCTCGATGCGGAACATCTTGTTGCTTCGGCCCACATCTATGACCATCTGGCCCTGCATCAGGTTGGCTCCAAAGGTGATTTCGGAGGTCTTTCGGCCTGCATCACACAGCAGCACCTGCAGGAAGCCGGCGTCCATCATAATGTCCCGGTGGTTAGAGACAAAGAGGTAGTCCATATTGGGGTCCAGGCGTTCCATACCGGACACGGAAAGGCCGTCGGTGGTCTTGTCGGCAATGGCGTAGATTACCTTGTACATAACCCGGAGCTGGAACTCTTCCACGGTGCGGCAACTGCCCACCAGCGCTGCTACCTCCTGCACCGGCATATTAGGGAACAGGAAGTCACAAACGAGAGGAAAATACTTGTCGGACACAATCCGCTGCATAGCTGCAGGGATCTCAGCATCTACATAGGGGCGAATATCGTCAAACATGTTTGGCGCGTTTATCAATGAATTTCACAGGCTTGCGGCTCTTGGCCGGGAAGTTGATGGCCGCCACTTCCGGGACGGGCAGGATCTCAATGGTGGGAGCCACGCGGATACGGGAGCGGAAACGGTCCTTGAGGTCCTTGACGGCGTCAAACTCGGGCTCGTACTTGAGGCCCAGCTGCACCACCACATCGTCGGTTCCGGCTTCGGAATCCTGTACAATTACCACATAGTTCTCTACATACGGGGTGTTGTCCAGCACATCGTTCACTGCCGGTGGATACAGGGTGGTACCCTTGAGCTTGATCATATTGTTCTTGCGGCCCACCAGCGGAGTGAGGCGGTAGCTGTAACGGCCGCACTTGCACTGCTCGGTAATCTTGGCGGCCATATCTCCGGTGCGGAAACGAAGCAGAGGCATACCTTCCACGCCCAAGGTGGTAATTACAATCTCACCCACCTGACCATCGGGCACCGGCAGGTTGTCCTCTCCAATGATTTCCACAATGATGAGCTCGGGATGCACGTGGCCTCCGCAGCCGTAAGGGCACTCGGAGAAAGTGGCGCCCATCTCCGTAGAAGAATAGGTAGCAAAGAGCTCCACGTCCCATTTTTCCTTGATGCGGCGGCCCAGGAGGTTCAGTTCAAAGTTCTGGTCCCGCATTCCTTCACCAATGCCAATGATGCGCTTGATGGAGGAATTCTTATAGTCAATGCCGTGGTCTTCGGCATATTGGATAAGCCTCAGAATGAAGGAAGGCACGCACATTATGGTGTCCGGCTTGAGACGGTTGATGGTATCCCACTGCAGTTCGGGGATGCCGTTACCCACGCGGATGATGCTGGCGCCCAGCTTGCGTATGCCCAGGAAATAGGCCAGCCCGGCCATAAAGCGCTTGTCTATGGTGGTCATAAGCTGCACAATGTTGCCGGGACCCAGACCTGCGCACTCAAAGCTCTTCTTCTCATTGTAGGCCAGACGCTCCAGGTCCTTATCGGTGCATCCGAAGGTCACGGGGTCTCCCAGCGTACCGGAAGTGGTCACATAGTCCACCACCTTCTCCTTGGGGCAGCAGAGGAACTCGTCGTTAAACAGCTGCAGGTCCTTCTTTTCCGTAAAGGGAATCTTCTGCAGATCCTCTATGGTGCGGATCTTCTCAATGTCTATGTGATACTTCTCAAACATACGCTGATAGTACTTGGAGTGCTCCTTCAAGTAAACCAACGCATCGTGCAGCAGTCCTTCCTGGAATGCCTTAATTTCCTCAGGTTTTCTAAACTCAATATCCATACTTCAGTTTTTGACAGATCCTTCGTCGTTTCACTCCTCAGGATGACAAGACTTGTCATTCTGAGGGTAGCGAAGAATCTGTATATTTAACCAATTAAGAAATAGTTCCTGCCAGTTTCTGGTGTCTTCGTTCTGCTTATAGGGGTTGGCTCCAAAGCCGTGACCTCCGGTAGCGTATTGGGTATACAGGTGCGGAATGTGCCGCGCAGTAAGGGCCGAATCCAGCAGCACGGAATTCCTGTAATCAACTATGGGATCATCCACGCAGTTGAGCAGGAACACCGGGGGCGTATCGGCCTTTACGTGTTTTTCCAGGGACAGGGAGTCCCGCATTTCCTGCTTCAATACCGTCCATTCTCCCAAAAGGCCCAGCCTGGAGCGTTTGTGGACCGGAGCTGCACTCATAGTGACCACCGGATAAATGGGCGCCACAAAGTCCGGTCTCAGGGATACTTCCGGCTCAACGCCGTACCGCGAAAGGAAGTTGGTATCAAAGTACTCCCCTGCACTCATCACCAGATGACCTCCGGCACTGAATCCCATGGCCCCCACAGGGCCGTCATAACGCTCCCTGACAAGCTGGATAGCCCGCTGGATGTCACAGATCATATCCGGATGCCTGTGCCCCCTGAGCAAGGAGCGGTACTTGGATGTAAACTCAAACTTACCGGCCACCCTGTATTTGAGCACATACGCAGCATATCCTTCGGAGGCCAGCCACCGTGCCACAAGGGTTCCCTCTGTCTCCATATCATGCCAGTGATAGCTGCCTCCAGGGCACACTATGACAGCCGCCCGGGGCTCCCCTTCCGGCAGATAGGCCGTTAAGGTTACGCTCTTGTTGTGGCACTTGGTACCGTCCCAGATACGCTCCTGGGAGAACGCCTGGACACAGAGCAGGAAAAGCAGTATGCTAAGCACCCTTCTCATACCAGTCCACATAAAAATGTCTCATTTCCCGCGTAAAGGCGGCAATATCGGCCTCTTCGGGAATCTGCCTGCGCTCCCCTATCTCCAGCGTGAGCGGGTGGAAACGAAGCAGGAAATCGTGCTTGGGCAGGGCTTCGTGGAAGCCGCGGATGAGCAGCGGCAAGATATCCATACCCATCTCCCGGGCTGCCAGGAAGGCTCCGCGGTGGAATCGGCCTATACTGCCATCCAGCGTACGGGTTCCTTCGGGGAAGATGACCACGGAATAACCTTCGGCCACCATTTTCTTGATATGCTCGCTATTGGCCGAAAGGCCCCAGGAGGCCGGGAAATAGCCGGCTTTTCGGATGACCGCTCCATAGAAGGGGAACTTCCAGACCCAGTCGTTGGTCATAAAGATGAGCTTGGGCTGCAGGGCTATCAGGGGCAGCACATCCAGGTGACTCTGGTGGTTGCAGATATAGACGGCCGGCTTGGAGAAATCTTCTCCGTGCGGGTTCTTGACGGTATATTTGCAGCCGGGAATCAGGTGCATAGCCCAGGAGGCCACACGACGCACTATCTTGTTATAGGCGGGCCCCTGCGGGAAGAACAGGGCCAGAATGGACAGCAAGGACATCCAGACCACCATAGTGAGGGCAATATAAGCCGTAGCCAGCAGACCGGCAATGGTAAGCGGCTTCGAACGCCGTTTCCCGTTCTTGAAGTGCAGCCAGCGGTACACGATGGGCGGCAGATAGCAAGCCATAGCCACCACCGTAATCATTCCTATTACCGTAACCAGGCCCAGGGATTGGAGGGCCGGATGCTTGGCAAACGCCAGTACGCCAATGCCAATGAACATTATGATGGCGCTCAGCACAACGGCATTTCCATAGGAATGAAGGATCTTCTTTCCGGTTTTGAACTCGTATTCCAGTCCCTCGGTAATGAAGATGCTGTAGTCGTCTCCCATACCAAAGATAAAGGTGGCCAGAATGATATTCACGATATTGAACTGCAGGCCCGTCAGACCCATAATACCCCGGATCCAGATCCAGCTCACAGCCAGCGGCAGGAAGGCAATCAGGGTCAGTTCCAGCGAGCCGAAGCTGATCCACAGGAAAATAAGGACAATGAGGCTGCAAACCAGGCCGATGGTATCGAAATCCTGAGAAAGAGCGCTAACCAAAGTACCCGCCATATTCTCCTGCGGGGAGAAGTCTACCGGCTGGAAATAAGCCCTTTCCCGGGGCTCCCAGGTAGTATCCAAAGCATCAAAGAAGGGCTGGAAGCCGTGGGCGGTAAAGCCGGCTTTGAGACCCTCTTCAATCAGAAGATCCGGCACATCCTGATGCCGCTCCCAGAAAGAATTCCAAAGGCCGATTCTCTCCATCTGCTCCTCCGCCGACGGAATAGGGAATGCGTCAGGGGCCAGGGACAGGGATTCCAGCAGGGCAAAGCCCTTGGACTGGCTCTCCGTCATATAGTTGATGTTGTGCAGATTGGAGTCAAACTGAAGCTTCTTGCCCGTATAGGCAAAGAGAACCGTGAGGGCCAGGAAGCCAATAAAGATGGCTCTGCGGGTCTTTTCTCCCGGATGGAAATAGCGGGCAGGATCCAGCTTGATGACCTTTCTCTCCCTCTCGCACACCGGAACAAACACCGGCAGGAAGATGAGCACAAACAGAATGGTTCCCACCAGCATAATGGCGCCAATGAAGCCAAAATCATGCAGGGCCTCCGATTTCAAAAGCAGAAGGCCCAGAAAGGCACCCACCGTGGTAATGTTGCCGGTCAGGAGCGGGTCAATCTGCTCGGCCAAGGCCTGGCGCCGGTCGGGGCAATACTTGAGATGGTCAATGTAATGCAGCGGATAATTGACGGCAATGCCAATGACCGTACAGCCAATTCCCAGTACTATGATGCTAACGCTGGCCTTGAAACAGGCAATGATGCCCAGGGCAAATACGGCCCCCACGGTTATGGAAATAAGAATCCACAGTACGTCCTGCACCCGCTTGTAGCTGAACCACAGCACCATGCAAATCAGGACCAGGGCAAAAGCCAGGGCCAGGAAAGAATCCGTTTTGATTCTATGGGCATTTTCTACAGCCACTTCCGGGCCACCCGTAGAGAAGATATGAACGGAGGGATATTCCTTTGAGCACTCTTCCTTAAGAGCGTTTAAACCGGCC
>JAEEQI010000178.1 GCA_016285215.1 Bacteroidales bacterium
AAACCAGTCAAAGGTTCCGCCCATGTCCAGTTCCTTTTCCGTGTTCATGTCAAACAGGGTCAGATCCACCGTAGAGCCGCGCGTATGGCCGGATTTTTCCATAATGTACTCCCGCTCAAACAAAAGGTTCTTGTCCACGTCCGGATAAAAATACGGCTTCATGGCCACGTCGGAAATATCGGCCGCCCAGCGGACAAAATGGTCCACGGCACACTGCGGACGATAGGCATCGTACAGCTTGAGCCGGAACCCCAACGCCTTTACGTCGTCGCTCACGGCTTTGAGGCTGTCCGCGGCCTCCTTGGTAAGCATGGCCGTAGGGGCCAGATAGCCGTCGATACGCGTGCCCACAAAATTATAGGTGCCGTAGTACCGGATTTCCATAATCACATCCGGGACCACATCGGTAACGTGTACAAAATCGCTGGAATCCTCCTGCGGACTCAGCTTGGCGCATCCTGCGAACAGGAGCACAAGGGTGGATAAAACTACTACTCTTTTCATATTCTACTTGGATATTCTAAATCTGTAAGCGTACTCCTGGCCGGGAACGAGGGTATAGCGGGGAAGGGGGCCAGGGCCGCAGCTTCCGTTGCCAAGACCGGTCTGGAAGCAGTCCAGGTCCAGGACCACCTCACTCCGACGGATTTTGTCCAGGTCGTTGGCATATTTCACCAAATATAAATCTTCATCGGTATAATGCAGCGCGCTAAAATCGAAACTGTCGTCGGCCGTGAACGTAACGGTATGTCCCTCCTGCGTCCGGAACGTGAGCCAGCGGGTATCCATGCGCCCGCCCATGCTCTGGGTACGCACATAGGGTTCTGTCATTCCGTCCACGGTATTCTCGTAGATACCCAGGAAGGCGCAGTCCTTGCGGTCGCGATAGTTCTCCATAGGACCGCGGCCATACCACGAAAGACACTCATACGCGGGATTCAGCAGCATCCGAAGTCCCACGCGCAGAAGGGTGAAATCCTTTCCGGGACGGAAGCGGGCATCCACATCCACATACCCGGCGGCATGGACATCGTATACCAACGTGCAGATGTCGGTTTCCACCTCCACCTTCAGCTGCTCATCGCCGGCTTTGAACCGGAATCCGGTCAGTTGCGGCTGCATAGTAACCTGCTCATCCTTTCCGTCAAGGATGAAACGGGCGGCATCGTTGCTGATGTAACGGTAACCATTGAAAACGGGTCCTCCCATGCCGTGCAGAACCTCCATTCCGTCCAGGCACAGGCTCAAAAGGGTGCCCCTGGCACGGTCAAAGCGCACGGAAATGGCCTCATTGCGCGCACACAGGAAACGCCCTTCTTCCAGATACACCTTTAGCGGGCCGAAGGGATTCTCCGGCGCCAGCGCCAGGCGGCTTTTCGCCTCCTGCAGCACAAATTCGGCCGAAGCCACCACATGCCCCCTGGGACACCAGCGAGTGCCTTCCTTCAGGGAAAGTTCCACCTGCAGGGTCAGGTCTCCGGCTGCCTCCGGAGGGGCCGGCAGTTGCACCGTGCAGCGCTCCCACGGAGCGGCAGCCGGCAGATCGCCGCTGCCTTCGGCCACCACCAACCCTTCGGCCAGATAGGTATAATGGAGCTGCATCTCATTGAGATGATAAGCCGTATAGCGGTTCTCCAGCTCCAGGCAAAGGCCGTCCGGACTTACCGGATCCACCCTCCTGATCTTTACATACTGATAGACTTTCTTCACCTGCTGAAGCTTGGC
This sequence comes from Bacteroidales bacterium, assembly GCA_016285215.1. Next base: position 1,726 of record JAEEQI010000178.1, read on the forward strand.
GGTAACGCGGCGGTCGGCCGTCACGATGCCGTTGCAGCAGAAGTCGTTGTCGTTGGGCATATCGCCGAAGGAACCGCCAAAGTACAGTTTGCCGTCCTTGGCGCCGGGCATCACGATGGCCTGGTCCACCCAGTCCCAGATGCAGCCGCCTATCATCCGCACGCTCTTGTTCTCTATGTAGTCCCAATATTCGGCCAGGTTGCCGATGGCGTTGCCCATAGCGTGGGCATATTCACACAGGAAGAAGGGCTTGTTGTTGCCGTTACGGTCCAGCTGCTCCATCACCTCCAGGGAAGGGTACATCCTGGAGTCTATGTCGGCCACTTCATTCTGACCCTCATAATGCACAGGACGGCCGTCCAGAGCCTTGATGGCATCCCTTTCGGCCACGATGTTGCAGCCCTTTCCGCTCTCGTTTCCCAGGCTCCAGAACAAAACCGAGGGATGCAGGCGGTCCCGGCGCACCATCCTCACTGCGCGGTCTACATAGGCGCCTTCCCAGGAGGGCATATTGCTGATGGCCTGGTTGCCGTGGCACTCCTGGTCCGCCTCGTCCACTATGTACAGGCCGTAGTAGTCGTACAGGGCGTACATCTTGGGATCGTTGGGATAGTGGCTGGTCCTGACCGTATTGAGGTTGTGCCGCTTCATCAGAAGGATATCCTCCACCATACTCTCTACCGGAACGGCCTTGCCGTGAACGGGATGGATGTCGTGGCGGTCTACACCCTTCAGATAAGTGAGGACGTTATTGACATAGAGCTTGTTGGCCTTGAATTCCACCTTCCGGAAGCCGTGCTTGAAGAAGGTGCACTCCTGCGTTTTTCCGGCCTTGTCCAGCACCGAGAGCCGGACGGTATACAGGTACGGCTTTTCGGCGCTCCAAAGCTTCGGCTGGCTAACCTGGACGGACTCTCCCTCCCCTACTTTCACGCCTTCCTCGTCGTAGAGGGCTATCTGCACCCGGCCGGAACTTTTCACCTTGGTCACGAGGGTGGCCGAGCTGAGGTCTTCGGCAAAGGTGGTGACGGTCTCTATATCTTCCACGTGCTCCCGGGGGCGGGCCATCAGGTATACATCGCGGTGGATGCCACCGAAGCGGAACATATCCTGGTCTTCCAGGTAGGAACCGTCGCTCCATTTGTACACTTCCACCGCCACGGTATTGACGCCCCGTTTCACAAAAGGAGTGATGTTGAACTCGGCATCGTTGTTGGAGCCCTGGCTGTAGCCCACTTTCCGGCCGTTCACCCAAACATAAAAGGCCGAATACACGCCGTCAAAATGCAGGTACACCTCCAGGCCTTTCCAGGTGGCAGGGAGTTCGAAATCCCGGCGGTAGGAACCCACGGGATTGGGCTCCTTCTCCATGGTATAACCTTTCTGGGCCTGGATAAAAGGAGGGTTGTTCTGGAAAGGATAGGTTACATTGGTATAGAGCGGAGTGCCGTAGCCCTTCATCTCCCAGCAGGAGGGAACGTCCAGCTCCTGCCAGCCGCTCACATCGAAGGAAGGCTTGTAGAAGTTGACCGGACGCTCCTCGGGGGCCTTCACCCAGTTGAATTTCCAGGTACCGTTGAGCAGGAGATAGCGGCTGGAAGCCGTGCGTTCCCAAGGGTGTTCATAGGCAGCATCGGCCACCATCTCCTCTTCAGAAGCATAGGGGATGAGCGTCGGATGGCCCGGCTCCTTGCCCCTGGCAAACACTTTTTCGTTCTCCCAATCATTGGCCGATGCCGTCTTGGGAACAATGAAATCGATGCTCAGTTCCGACTCCCGGATGCGCCAGCGCTGGAGCGGACTGTCCTTCACCTGCCAGACCGCCTCTCCAAAGCGGGCCTCTTTTTTCAGGCCCAGCACCAGGCCGGTAGCCACACTCGTAATGGTATACGTCCCGTCTTTGTGGCGGGTCAGTTTCCAGTGCTGATTGGCGTTCTTCTGCTCATAGGGCCATTGGATCACCGGCTCTTCCCCGTCACCGCCACCACTGTCCAACGCCTGGAAGGAAAAGCCATTCACAAACTGGTAGACGTCCTTCCCGGCGGGCAGGATATGCCACACCTGGCCGGCATTCCCTTCTTCCAGGCGCCCCAGCGCCAGGCCGGTCTCCGTCTGCACACTTCCCTGGTTGTCCAGCACCAGGTCATCAGCCTGGTAAATC
>JAEEQI010000179.1 GCA_016285215.1 Bacteroidales bacterium
ACCCACTTCTACGATTTCATCGGCGACAAACTGATTATCGGGAAATTCTGCGCCATCGCCAAGGGCATTGAGTTCGTGATGAACGGGGCCAACCACAGAATGGATGGGGTGACTACCTATCCTTTCTACATCATGGGCGGAGACTGGGGCAGCGCCATTGCCCCCGTGAAAGATGAATTGCCTCTGAAGGGCGATACTGTGGTCGGCAACGATGTCTGGATTGGTCAGAATGTAACTGTAATGCCTGGTGTACATATCGGTGATGGTGCCATCATCGGCGCCAATTCTGTAGTCGCCTCCGACATCCCTCCCTATGCTGTTGCTGCAGGCAATCCTTGTCGGGTTATCCGGAAGCGATTTGACGACGAATTCATAGCCTACCTCCTGGACTTGAAGTGGTGGGACTGGGACATCAAAAAGATTGAAGTTAACTTCGAAGCTCTTTCCAGCGGCGACCTTTCATTGATTAGGAAGCTTGACAAGTATATTCGGATTTAATATTGTATCACATATGGCAAAAGACAGATTTGATATCAAAGAAAAGGAAGGCGTTTCCTTTATGACCGAAGCAATCGTCATCGTAGACAAAGAGACCGGCGTGAACTATCTGTTCGTATGCCGTGGCAACGGCGGCGGCCTCACCCCGCTCCTCGACGCCGACGGCAAACCCATCATTACCAAAGACGGTTACAAGAAATAACCCCGATGCTAAAGATCCCCACCAAGTACCTTCTCCTGGTCAATGGCCTCCTATGGACGGCCATCGGCATCAAGATTGCGCTCATTGGTGTGGATTATTATGGCCGATTGGACTGTATACTTTGGTGGTATTACCTGCTCTCAGCCATCGTCTTTGCGGGCTTCTACGTGATGTTTACCGGAGTGGTAGGGAAGTACGCCGCCCGCATAATGGCCATGACCGAACTCAAGACCTCCATCTTCAAGACTTTCAGCGTCAAGGGCTACCTCATCATTGCCTTTATGATAACCTTGGGCATCACGCTCAAGCGCATCCCACAGGTCCCCGATTCTTTCATCGCCTGGTTCTACTGCGGCCTTGGCCCCGGCCTACTCTCGGCCGGCATCCGCTTCATCCTCCGCTGGTGGAAAAATGTTTTTTGATATGATTGACGGAAAAGCGTTGTTTGTGTTGACTCCTCCCATGGAGCAAAGCAATAGGAAAAGGTTGATTTGCCTCTTCCTTTGCGTGTTGTGTGCCGGGATCGGGTGGCTTTTCAATTTCACTTATCGGCCCTATGTCTATGCGAATCATATTGATGACTGGCACCTGGCCGATACTATTGGCAATATCGTTGCAGTCCCTGCTGCTGCGTTTCTCTTCTATGCAGTACAGAAAACGATCCGGCAGACTAAACTCGCCGTCCTGGCTATGGATTTCTTGACGTGGTGCCTCTATGAGGTCGTTTTCTCCATGACCTTTGACTGGTGGGACATCCTGGCCTCCCTTTTCATGTGCTTTGTTACTTACCCTATTCTCCGCGCTGTCGAAAAGATTCGGTAACCTCTACCCGTGCCCCTGGGGGCTGTCGCGAAGCGACTGGGGGATGAGAGGAAGGCGCTGCGTCAGCAGCGCATGCTCCACACGAAAAAAGGACAGCCATTAAGCTGTCCTTCATCGTGTGGAGCATAGGAGAATCGAACTCCTGACCTTTTGAATGCCATTCAAACGCTCTACCAACTGAGCTAATACCCCGTTTGTGGATTGCAAAGGTAAGGACTTTTTTTGGAATAACAATAGTTCCGAGCAAAAATTTTTTAAAAATCTTTATCTGGAACCCAGGTAGAGGAGGATCATACTGAGGAGCAGGAGCAGCAGGTCGAAGGCTTTGCTCTTGATATTCCGCTCTTTGAGGAAGAAAGCGCCAATGAGGAAGCTCACCAGCACGCTGCCGCGGCGGATCATAGAGACCACGGCAATGAGTGCGTCGGGCTGGGAGAGTGCTTGGAGATAGGCGAAGTCGGCCGCGCAGAGGAAGATGCTGATGAAAGGAATGGACCAACGCCACTGGAAGGGCGTGGTGCGCTCGCGGGTGGGATACCAAACTCCCAGCAGCAGGACCAGCATCATCAGGCATTGATACAAAGTATACCAGCTCAATACCTGCAGACGGTCCAGTCCAAGGCCTTTGTCTGGCGAAAGGAGATACTTGTCGTAAAGACCGCTCACAGACCCCAGCAAGACGGCTATTATAAGGCAGAAAATCCATTTGTTGTGCCGGAAGTCAATCCCTTCCTTCTTTCCGCTGATCCTCATCAGGAAATACGCCAGAATGGCCAGCCCCACACCGGCACTCTGCAGGAGGTTGAGCCGCTCTCCAAAGATGAGCACGGCGCCCAGCAGAACGAGTACGGGCCGGGTAGCATTCACCGGACCCACCAGGGTGAGCGGAAGATGCTTCATAGCGTAGTATCCGGCCAGCCAGGAAGAAAGTACGATGGTGCTTTTGAGAAGGATCCAGCGCTGCACTTCCCAAGTGCCGAATCCCGTTTTGAACAGCAGGGGAGACAGCAAGCAAGTGGAGATGAGCGTATTAAGGAAAAGGATGGGAATGACGGCATTGTCCTTCAGGGATAACTTCTTGAAGGAGTCATAACAGCCCAATAGGGCTGCCGAAACAAATGACAATAACCACCACATAGCAAAATCGGCCTGCAAAGATACATAAAATGGTGAATTATTCGTATATTTGTTGGATAGAACAAATGTGACAGAATGAAGGTAGTTGCCGATACCAACATCCCCTTTCTAAAGGGTGTTTTGGAGCCTTATTTTGAGGTTGAGTACATGGACGGACGCGAGATTGACCGCCAAGCCATGCACGATGCAGATGCCATTATAATCCGCACCCGTACCAAGTGCAACGAGGAAACCCTCGCCGGTTCCCGCGTTCAGATGATAGCCAGCGCCACCATTGGCCTGGATCATATTGATGTGCCCTGGTGTCAGCAGCACGGGATAGAGGTACAGAATGCCGAAGGCTGCAACGCCGGCGGTGTGGCAGACTACGTCTTCAGCGCCCTGTACGGCATTGCCTCCCGCCGCGCCATCAAGTTGAACGACGCCGTGATTGGCATCGTGGGTGTGGGCAACGTGGGAAAGAAGGTGGAGCAGATGGCCCGCACACTGGGCATCAAGGTCCTCCTGAACGACCCTCCCAGAGCCAAGGCCGAAGGATCCGAAGGCTTTGTGGAGCTGGACGAGCTCCTGGAGAATGCCACCGTTGTTACTATGCACGTTCCGCTGGACGAGACCACCAGGGGCATGGCCAACGAAGACTTCTTTGCCAAGATGCGCCCCGGCGCCATCTTCATTAACGCCTCCCGCGGAGAAGTGGTGGACGAAGCCGCCCTCCTTCACGCCAGACCCAAACTGGGCGCCCTGGTGCTGGACACCTGGTGCAACGAGCCCAACGTGAATCCCAACCTCATTGAACTCTGTGACATTGCCACTCCGCACATTGCCGGCTATTCCTACCAGGGAAAGCAGAACGGTACCGCTATGGCCGTGCAGGCCATTGCCCGTCACTTCGGCATTGATGCACTCAAAGATTTTCGGCCCGTAACGGAAGACCCTTCTCTGCTGCCCACCGGACTTGATCTGTGGGGCCGTTCGCAGGGAGAGATTGCCGCCGTGATGCAGTACAATTACCCCATCTTCACGGACGATTTCCTGTTCCGCAGCAGCCCGGACAGCTTTGAAAAGCTCCGCAGCGAGTACAACTACCGCCAGGAATTTTATATTGATAACCACTATAACACTATGTTCAGCCAAACCGATCAACAGCAAATCCTGGACAGAGGCGCCAGCCTCCGACAGGTAAAAGAGCAGATTGAGCATTT
>JAEEQI010000024.1 GCA_016285215.1 Bacteroidales bacterium
TATGCAGGTATCACCGTTGATAACCCGCAAAGGAATGTCAGGGATTGAAGATTGAATATTGAAGATTGAGGATTGATAATTATTGGCTGCACTATCCGATGCAGAAGTATTTTCAATCTTCAATCTTAAATTATCAATCACTGCGCGCAGGGCAGCTATAGTACTGGAAGGGTTGTAGGCCATTTTGTAGGTCTCACAGCCTGAACCAGGATAGATGATGAGATGTCCCTGCTCGTCAAGGGCTTTCGCACCAAGTTGCTTCGCCTGCCATTGGTAGTGCTCGAAGAAGAAGCGGAGGGTCTCGGTAGCAAGACTAATTTCTCCCCTCTCCTTGGGAGTGGGGTTAGGTGTGAGGATTTCCATTAAGGCGAATTCCAGGGCAGTGTCCCACTCGTATTCCAGCCAGGCATTGCGTTCCACGCCAGGATCGGTGCCTTCGGGGTGTTTACCATATTCAGCGGGATTAGGTAGTCCGAAGTTCTCTATCTGCTCCGTGAACGATGCACCGCCGTGTCCCCAGTAGTGGCGGGTGCGGGCGATGGCATTGGGCAGCATACGATAGTAGGTGCCTATCTGTGCGTCCATCATGTCATAGTCGCCAGAACGAAGCATAGGCCAGTAGACCAACCGTTGGTTCTGTGCCGTCATCGTACCACCACCCCATTTCCTGTAATCGGGGGTGAAAGTCATGGTGGAGTCCACATAGACGGGGTCGAAGGTAAAGAGACCACCGTTGAACTTCGTGGGCCACTCGCCGTAGGCGTTGCAGCCAAGCATGTAGCGCATCAGTTCGTAGTTGCGTACCATCTGTGCAGCCTCTGCATTGTCGGTCTGAATCCAACTACGCTGCCAATAGTCATGCCACCAACGGGCAGAGCGCTTGTGCGAATCTCTGACTCTCAAGGAGGGGAAGGCGTATGGAGCAACCGTTCCGCAGCCATCGATAACCTTCTCCTCGTATAGCTGATGTCGCAGATAGCGTAAATCGATGACGATGCAGGAAGAGCCTAGGTCATTGCACGAATAGTTCCAAGAACGGAAGTCCGTGTCTGCATATTCTCCTATAGTTGTGCCTTCAAACTGGAACCCTGGTGCATACATCATCCCTTTCATATTCAACCCGCTGATGGGGTTGTAGAGCGAGTCCTTGATGGCATCGAGCTGCTCACGGGCGACGGTGAAGTCAAAAACAGTCTCTGTCCGGTTTTGATGCCAGAAACGGAGCACAGCCTGATTGCTTTGGTATATACTCCCCTCCCCCTTGCAGGAGGGGCTGGGGGTGAGGCTTTCAATGCTGTCGGCAAAGGTCGTGCAGTCCTTCGGCAGAACCCACTTGTACGAGCACTGCTGGCACTCGGCCTTCGTCACGGGACGGTCGCGGTAGCGCCAGCTCTCATAACTCAGCGTGGCTCGTCTCTTCTGTTGCGATTCTATCGCAACAAACACTACCGGCTGCTCCACGTCAGCCCATATACGCACCTCCACGCCGCCACCACTTATATATATAGCACCATCGTCAAGGCAAAGCCGCTGCCGGAAGTCATTCCCGTCAAACGGTTTTCCGTCCATACGGAGTCTCCATCGTCCGGCCTTCAGCAATGTGTTGTTCTCGTCGAACCACCCGCTCTGCTGCACATAGAAAAGCACATCGCCCCGTTCCACCCACACATTCATGCCAATGTCGTGGCCACCACAGGGCATCGATTCACTACTGTTCCTGCTTTGCGTTGTCCACACCACGTCACGTGGTACATAGTCACCGCCTCCGGGTCGGTCGGCACCAATGGCAACAACCATCTGGAAAAGCATTAGGAAAAACAGAAATACCCTCATACGATTTAGCAGATGAGATGATGAGTGAACCACTTACAACTTATAATCCATTTTCGTCCGAATGTCGGCAGAAGATGCACCTATCTCGAAATGTATACGTCCTGTTTCGGGGATGAAGGCGTGAGCTTCGGGACTCCAGTAGGTGAGGTCGGCCTTATCGACAGCCAGAATGACATCGCGGTTCTCACCAGCGGGAATCATCACGCGCTCGAAGGCCTTGAGCTGACGCTTCGGATGCTCCACCTGTGACTCAGGATAACTGACATAGAGTTGCACTACCTCATCGCCATCACGACCGCCGACATTCTTCACCGGCACGGAGACATAGACCTTTTGCTTGTCCTGCTTGAGGATTTTCGCCTCGCCATATTCGAAACGCGTATAGCTGAGTCCGTAGCCAAAGGGATAGAGCGGCTGACCCTTGAAATACATATAAGTGCGGCCGTTGCGGATGTCGTAGTCCAGCATGTTGGGCAGGTCCAGGATGTCGCTTACCCAGGTCTGGGTGGTACGGCCGGCGGGGTTGTAGTCTCCAAAGAGGACATCGGCCAGGGCGTTACCCAGTTCCTGGCTGCACTGCGTGAGGTGCACAATGCCGGGAACGTTCTTAACGGTCCAGTTGATGGCATACGGGAAGCTGGAGATGAGGGCTACCACGGTGTTGTGGTTGGCCTGCCAGATAACCTTGATGAGGTCTTCGGTCTCCAGCTGGAGGCTGCGGCGGTCCAGGGCCTCGCGGCCGTCACCGGCTACAGCGCCATAAGCCCAGGGAGACTGTACGGACTGGGTATCCCAGTCGGGGCTGGTGGTGGGGTGGTTACCTACGCACACGATGCAGATATCGGCCCACTTAGCCAGTTCCTGGGCGCTGCCGTCAGAGTCCCAGCGCTGGAACCTCACTTCAACGTCAGTCCCCTCCACTTTGGCCTTGATGCCTTCCAGAGGGCTCACGCGATAAGCGGGAAGGGCGCCGTACCAGTCCTTGAGGACTTTTTCGGCCCTATTACCAAATACGGCAATCTTCTTGACCTTGTTCTTGTCTATGGGGAGGATGTTGCCCTGGTTCTTGAGCAGCACCACCGACTTCTGGGTTACCAGACGGGCCTTGTCCTTGAACTCCTGACGCTCCCAGGGAATGTCTTCTTCGGAGCCGAAGTCCTGCTGGTCGTAGGGGCACTGGGCGTCCATCAGGCCCAGGCGCAGCATGGTGCGGAGGTTGGCCTTGGTGCGCTCGTTTACCACTTCCTCGGAGAGGAATCCGGCGTCCCAGGCGGCCTTAACCTGCTCAAAGCGGGAGTCGATGAAGCGGGACAGACCGGCATCCAGAGCCATCTGGATGGCCTCGTTCACGTCCTTGGCATAGGCGTGCATCTGAGGCATATACATAAACGGAAGGGCTCCGGCATCATCTACGATGGTGCCTTTCATGCCCCACTCTTCAATGAGGATATTCTTAATAAAGTCGTTGGCAATACAGGGGACGCCGTTGTAGGCGTTGTAGGCGGTCATCAGGGACATGGAACCGGCCTGTGCGCCTTTCCAGAAGCCATAGCTGTAGTATTCGCGGAAGAGCTTTTCGTCAAAACGGGAATCGGTCTTGTAGCGGTTGTCCTCGTTGCTGTTGGCCAGGAAGTGCTTCATGAGGGCAGCTCCTCTCCAATACGTAGGATCGTCTCCCTGGATACCCTTTACCTCGGCAGCCACCAGCTGGCCCACCAGGTAAGGATCCTCACCAAAGCTCTCCTCGGTACGGCCCCAGCGGGGGTCACGGGCCAAGTCTGCATTGGGAGCCCACAGGATGAGACTCTTGTAGGGAGCATCCTTGGAATAGAAACGGGCCTCGTAGGACATCACGTCACCTACGATCCAGGCCATTTCGCGGTCCCACGTCTCACCTACACCGTAAGCCTGAGGGAAGGCGGTACTGTTGGTATACTTGGGCTTGGGACGTCCGGGCCAGCCGCCGCCAAACTGACCGGCGTTGCCCAGGTTGGGAAGTTCGGCGTCTCCACCGCGTACGATGCCGTGGATAGCCTCCGTAGCACCGGGGTTGGCAATACCCAGACGGGGTACGCCCTGACCGGTGATGGTTCCCAGTTTTTCCTCAATGGTCATGAGGGAAATAGCATTATCCAGGCGCTCATCCTCAGAGAGTTGCGTGTTCTGGAAGGGATAATCCTGTGCAAACAAAAGCAGCGAGACGAGCAGCAGGAGGGAGGTGCATGCGATTCGTTTCATATCGGATTGTTTACGTGTTATCAATTACATAGTTAAAAAACAGAGGGGAAAAATGCTTCCCCTCTGTTCAAATCTTTTCCTTTATTTATTTGGAAATCTTGGCGACAAACTCGTAGTCAGGTCCTACGAACTTATACACACTGTCAGCCAGCTTGGTCACCACGACCGTCACACCGGGGACTACAAGCTCTTTCACACCACTCTTCATCACGTATGAACCTCCGCCGATACCCCAGTCAGGGAACTCCCAGCCGTTGCACAGCATGCCGGGTTCGGCGGCGTACTCCGTGCTCACGAAGGGACCTTCAATATCGTCACCGGTAGCAGTCAGTAGCTCGAAGTAGGCGACGACATCCTCTCCCTCACCGATGGTGATGGAGTGCTTGTCCACGCCATTGCCATTGTCGGTAATGACATCCTTTGCAGGAATAGCGTCGTCGATATCACCGCCGGGGACATAGTTGGGGCCTGCGGCAGGATAGTCGAAGCCAGGGCCTGTAAAGCTGAAGGCACCGGTGCCAATCTGAGTAACAGAAACCGTCACACCAGGATCGATAAACTGTTTTTCGCCATTCACAATGTAGTAAGAACCGCCAGAGAAACCCCACTGAGGGAAATTAAAGCCATTGGCCAGCTGACCTACTTCATGAGCATACTCAGTAGAAACATAATCGCCTTCAACCAAGTCGGTAGATCCTTCCAAAAGGATGAATTCCAGATAAGCCACTTCCTGGTCATCAGCATCGGTAACGATGATAGGATACTTCTTCACACCAGCCACCACTTCGCCAGTCTGAGTAGAGCAGGCAGTGGGCTCACCAATGGTATACTTATGGGTAGGAGCCACAGGGCCAACGGGCTTCTTAGGTCTGGTAAGGGCCGGGATAGCGCCTTCGAAGAGAACCTCGGTGGGATAATCCAAACCCCAGAAGATGGTCCAGATAACAACATCCTTGTCATCAACCTTCTCTTCGCGGCTGGTAACGGTAATAAGGCCGTCCGTGATCTTCTTGAGAGCAGTAGCCTTACCATCACCTACCTCAAACAGGCAGGTTCCCCAGTTGAGGCCCCAGTCACCCATGTCAGGGTTGTCCCAACCGATGCCAAATTCACCGGCATTCACAACACCACCTTCAGCGCAGGGATGGTAAACGCCATCGGCCAGATAACCATCTGCGCTATACAGGTCAAGACCAAGGTAGTAACCTTCGCCTTCCCAGATAGTGCTCCAGGTCTGATAATCAAACGAGGAAGAAATACCGTCAGTAGCCAGCTGCATGGTAACAATACCTTCACCCTTCTGGGCGGACAGCACCTCAGTAAGTTCAAGCGGATCGGGATCCGGTTCAAAGTTGATATCACCGGAGAAGAAGTAGGTCTTACCTCCTGCTACGGCAGTAATCTGATAGTTGGAGCCTTTCTTGTTAACCAGGATATAACCCTCCAGGCCAAGGGAAGTACCATTGACCTTGGTGGCTTCCACTACGGCGTTTCCAATCTTGGAAGTAACAGCCGGGCTAAAGACATACTGACCGGGAGCCAGGAAGTAATCGTAACCAATCAGAGTAGTGGTCAGAGTACTGCCATTACCGCTGAGGGTCAGATCGAAGTAACGTCTGTCAATAGACCACGTAGCTTCAACATCATCGACTTTGTTGAGCACAACGGCATCGGCCGGCACCGTATACATATCCTCGATTCTGTTGACCGTGGTAGGACCTTCCTTGGTGCAGGAAAGCACCAAGGCAAGGCCAAGAACCAGTAAACTAGTTATTTTCTTCATAATCAAGTCTTTCTTTAGGATTTACCACTCAACCTGGTCCCACTCAACTTCCGTAATGGTGGAGAAGTCGGCAGAAACCTTAAAGATGGGAGAGAAATTGTAGTACTTGTCAGAAGCCTGGTTGTAACCATTACCTTCGGCCATGGCGCCGATACGGAAATAGCGGTCCTGAGAAGCATACTTGAACAGGTCGGCATTCTCGGCAGCCTGGGTGTCAATCTCCAGGGTGATGAGTTCACCGGGATTAACATCCTTGGCCTTGGCACCCTTATCGTCTTTGGCCAGGTTCATAGCATTAGCACCCACGAAGAGCTGCGTATTACCGGAAAAGACCACATTGGAAATCTTGTTGGCGCGGGCAGGATCACCCAGCTCCACATAGAAAGTGGCAACCATCTTCTTGGTAGCAGCGTTATAGGTAATCTTGGGATCCTTGATGCGGCAGAACGGGAGCACACCAAGATTCATGACATTCTTGCCCTCTTTAAGAACAAAGGTGTTCTTGTCTGCATCCGGCTCGTAGCAAGGAAGCTTTTTGGTAGAGTACTTATAGGTACCGGCAAATACCATGGTGTTGGTATACTGGCCGTCAAAACGGACCAGCCAGTCCTGCTCAGTGAGCGTTACGGGATAATCTGCAGGATCACCCTTCCAGGTCGGAGGGATATAGCCCAATTCGGTGACCACGATAGAACCATATTTGACGGTGGTAACCGTAGACCAAGTGGACCAGTCAAAGGAAGATGCCGTAGCAGCCTCCAGGCTCACCACTTCACCGGTCACTACATCCATCAACTTTCCGGTAATCTGGGCGTTGGGGCCGTCGTAGTTGTCCAGCTTGAACATACTGCAAGAAGCCAGCATGGTAACTACGGGAACCAGAAGTGCTATAGATTTGAATACTTTTTTCATTGCTCAATTATTTATTGTTATCCTCGATATGGTTCTTCTCGTAGTTCGGGATACCGTTATAATAGGTTCCGGAATACGAAAGGGTACCACTGTAACCCCAATACTTGGAGGTAGCAGTTACAGGGATGGAACGCAGGAAAATGTAGGATTCCTTTCCACCAGTGTAATCAAGCAGCGGGATGAGGGTGAGTTTTACACCCAGCGTTCCCTCTTCCTGGAACTCAGTGTTGTTAGGGTTATAGTAACCGCGGCGACGGTAAAGGACATTGCTCCACTTGTTCTCGAAGGGGAATTCCACCTTCCACTCATGGAGGACATTGTCCACGGTGAGAGCGACATCATCCTTAAAGCCGGCACGATGACGAACTTCGTTCAGGCATTTGGCAGCCAAAGTCTTATCACCCAGACCGCTCTCGGCAACAGCCTCGGCGTAGGTAAGGAGGATTTCAGCGTAACGGACATCATAATAAGGAGACTGTACGGAAACACTGTTGTTCTTCAGATCCACAAACTTGCGGGGGCTGAAGCAGTAGGAGTTACGGTTGTTGGCGTTCTTGTCAGTGGTAAGACCCATAAAAGCGGAGTTGTTGATACCCTTGCCGCCATAGGCCCACAGGGAGTCGTTCTGGGGAGCGCCCTTGAACGGAACACCATAGTTACCATCACCATTGGACTTGGCCGTAGGATAAACTTCCACGGTACCGTCCTTCTTAACCATACCACCCTGTATGTAGCAAGTTTCATTGCGGAAAGTAGCACCGGGATAGATAACCCATGCCTGGAAACGGGCGTCCTTGAGCTCGAAAGGCTCCGTGATCTTAGCATAGTGCTTGTAAGAAGCAACCATGTCGTCCTTCATTTCGGTTTCGGGATCGCGGAAATAAGCGGTTTCGTCACCATTTACCAGGGTCTGGATGGTACCATCCTTGCGGGCACGGTTGGTTTCATCGGTATAATAGTCATACTCGTCGGCCAGGTTGAGTGTAACAGCGTAGCTGGCTACACCGGTTCCACTGTAACCGCCCACCCACTGGTTGGGAACCCAGTTCTGGGCGCCGTTGGTATCTTCTTCATTACCGGTCTTGTAAGAGCGGCCAAAGAGGCCTTCTTCTTTATGCCAGTTCTGGAAGAGTTCGGAAAGATTCTCAACAGCAGCGGAAATGCTGGAAGGATTGGGCATGTAAAGAGCATAATCTTCGCAGTCCAGAATCTTCTTGGCAGCATCGATAGCCATCTGATAATAGCCATTGGCATCGGAAGCCTCCATTTTGGTGAGATTCTTCTGAACAGCTACCCAGTTGGGGTTAAGAGCGGCACGATACCAATACTTGCACTCGGAAGCAGCCCACAGAGCGGCGCGAGCCTTCAGAGCATAAGCGGAATACTTGGTAGCACGCATTTCCTGAGACTGCTTCTCGGGCAGAAGTGCGGCAGCCTCATCAAACTGATCCAGCACCCAGTTCCAAGTTTCCTTTTCCGTGGAACGAGGGACATAAAGCTTGTCTTCTTCGTCGGTACCATAATACTTGCTCAGGTCTTCCACTACGATGGGGACACCACCATAGACACGGACACTGCCAAAATAGTAGTAGGCACGGATGAACAGGGCCTCGCCTTTGTAACGGTCTGCCGTAGCGTCATCGAGAATGCCTTTATTGCGGCAATCTTCAACGGCCGAAAGGAAAACGTTAACGGCACGTACCTTAGTATAGTTCCAGAAACCGGACACCGTATTGCCATAGGAAGGCACGCCACGGGCATCATTGCCGAACATCTGGTTCTTATCATTATCGTTAAGACCCACACCGGGTAATTGGGAGTACAGGTCGGCCAGGAGAGCCAGGAGACCATTCTCGGACTCCAGGAGGTCGTCGGCGGCAACCTTGCTCAGGTCGCCTTCCATATTGTCAAAGAACTTGTCGCAGGAAACGAGCCCGAAAGAGAGTCCGGCAATGAGGATATATTTGAATATCTTTTTCATTTTCTTGCAGGATTAGAAGTTGAGGTTGAAGCCTATGCTGTAGGTCTTGTTAATCTGGAATTCACCACCGGCACGGCCGCTGTCGTTGGATTCAGGATCCACATACTTCAGGAGCGGGTTGCAAATAGTGAACAGGTTACCACCGTTGAAGAAAACACGGGCGCTCTTGATACCGGCCTTCCTGAGGAAGTTGGGGCTGAAGCGATAACCGAGTTCGATGGTCTTGAGACGGAGGAAAGAAGCATTCACATAGTTGTACGGCTGGTTCACGCCATAGGTAGGGCTGTTGTAGGAGCCCACCTGGCTCAGACGTACCAGGGCCGGCCAGTAACCGGACACCCACTCGGTGGAAGGATCCCAGGGATCATCACCGTAGTTTGCCACGTGATAAGCGTCGGTATAGTGGGAAGGCAGATAGTTGAGCACACCGTAACCGGCATAAGCGCTGAGGCCGTAACTCTTATACTTCATAGTAGCGCCATTGAAGAGGAGGCTGAAGTCAAAGTTCTTGTAACTGCCGCTGAAGGTGAGACCGAACTGAAGCGGCGGGTTGCCACCACCCCAGGTGTAGTATACGTCATCGGAATCGATGTAACCGTTACCGTTGCGGTCTTCCAGCTGGTATTGACCAACGATGAGGGCGCGGTTGCCTTCGTTGCTGCTAAGGGCAGAATAGAGGATCTGGCTGGAGCTGGCCTGGTCGATGGAGTTGAAGCGGCCACCGGTCCAGTGATAGGTGCTGCCACCCATATAACCGTTCCAACGGTTGAGGGTTGCGCTCTTCCAGTATTCCATCTGAGAACCGTACTGTCTGGTGTTCTCACTCTCGATATAGGTAGCGCGAGAACGGGAGAAGGTAGCGGTACCCTGGATGCGATAAGAGAAGTTACCCACGCTGTTGCGGTGGTACAGACTCAGTTCCAGACCCTGGGTCTCGCTGCGGTTGAGGTTTTCCTGAGGAATGGATACAGCATAGAAATCAGGGAGGGAAACGCTACGGGTAGCAGCGGTACCAATCATCTCACGCTTGAACCAGTCGAAGGTACCACCGAACTTGCCCTGCCACAGTTCCCAGTCCACACCGAAGTCCATCATACGGACCTTGGCCCAGGTGAGAACGGTGTTAGCTACGGAGTTGTTGGCATAACCGGTAGTGGTTTGTCCGTCGGAGAATACCCAAGCGTTACTGGATGCATAACCATTCACATAGGCATAGGGGCTACCCTGTACAGAGCCGGTGAAACCGTCGGACCAACGGAACTTGAGGTTGTTCACGAACGGGAGGATGCTCTTGAAGAATTTCTCTTCGGAGATACGCCAACCCAGGGAGTAGGACGGGAACAGACCCCAACGCTTGCCGCGCTGGAACTGATAGTTACCATCGTAACGACCCATCACTTCCACAAGGTATTTACCCTTATAGTTGTAATTGACACGGCCGATGTAACCGGCGGTACGGGAAGAACTACGGGTACCCTGGTTGTCATCACGGGATTCAAGACCCTGGTTAATAACATCGTGCGTATAGAGGAACTGGTCCTTGCTGGGGCCATAATAACGGGAGGCACCAATCATGGCGTTGGTGATGCTGGTGAGCTCGGCACCGAGCATGGCGGACACATTGTGAGCGCCACCAAACTGGCGATCGAACAAGGCCTGGATACGACCATACACGCGGGTATTGTCGTTCCACATCTCGGCATATTCGGTCTCGTTACGAGCTTCAGCCCACTTATATGCAGGCTGGTCATCCTCATAACTGTAGAGCATAAAGCTCTTCACCAGAGTACGCTGCTTGCTGCGACCAAAGTCATAAGCACCGGTAGCCTGGAACTTGAGGCCCTTCAGGAAAGGAGCATCATAAGTAAAGTCAATGGTGTTGGAGAAGTCCTTGCGGTCGGTCTTGGTGTAACCGGTAACTTCGGGATCCAGGAGGGCCACAGGATTGAGGTGCTCTTCCACATCCGTATAATGATTGGGATTGTTCTTAGGATGAACACCCACGGTAGGGTTGGACTGATAAATATAGAAGAAAATGTTCCAGTCCAGGTCAAAGTCACCCATACCAAGGTTGGAACTCTGACGGAAGCTGGTGGTATAACGCATGGTGAGTTCCGGGAGAAGCTTCACGGAAACGTTACCATTGAAACTGTAACGCTTGTAACCATAGGCGTCACCCTTCAGGATAGGGTTATCATCTGCGTAGCTACCACCGAAGTAGTAATTAACAGTATCGGTACCGCCGGTGATGGACAGATTGAACTGCTTGTTCACAGCGAACTTGCGATAAATCTCGTTGTACCAGTCGGTGTAAATGGTCTCGTGGGTCTTGCCCTGGGCATCAACCCAAGTGGGATCTCCGTTTTCGTAAGCGGCAATCTGAGCATCGGCCCAGCGGTGACCCATCTTACCTACGTCGGACATGGCGTTTTCCCACTTCATGAAGGAAGGCCAGCTTTCTACCTGACGGGGAACCACGGGAACGGCAAAGCTAATATTGGTTGAGAAGTTTACGGAAGGTTTTCTAACCTGGCCCTTCTTGGTGGTGATGAGGATCACACCGTTCTGGGCACCCAGACCGTAAATGGTAGCGGAAGCGTCCTTCAAAACGGAGATGCTCTCGATATCTTCAGGATTCAGTTCCTGGAGAACGGAGAGGTCGGTGTAAGACTCAACGTTGTTAGGGTTCTGGTTCCAGGAGGTGGACTTACGGGTACGGGTGGTACTACGGACCACACCATCCACAACAACCATAGGGGTACCGAAGCCACGGAGGTTGATCTCGGAGGCAAAGGCACCGGGCTTACCGCTGTTCTGGGTGATGAGGAGGCCCGGGATCTTACCCTGGAGGGCGGCCACACCGTCTGCCGTCTTGGTGGCGGCGATGTCCTCTGAACGGATCTGGGTGATGGCGCCCGTGAGGGATTCTTTCTTTTGGACACCGTAACCCACAACCACGGTCTCGTTCAAGAGCTCGGAGTCTTCTACCAGAATGACATTCATCTTGGCAGTAGCGTGGAGCGTACGGGTTTCAAAACCGATGGAGGAGAATTCGAGGATGGTGCCCTCGGGAACTGTGAGTTCGAAGTTACCGTCTACGTCGGTGGCAGTACCATTGGTAGTGCCCTGCTGCATGATAGATGCACCGACAATCGGTTCCTTCTGCGCATCCGTGACCGTACCGGTCACCTTGATGGTGTTCTGCGCCAACAACGCCGTGGCACTGAGGAGAATCCCCAGCACCAGAGACGTTGCACGCATGAGCAAGTTGCTTTTTCTCATGTTGGTTAGTTATTAAGTTTGGTAGTAATTGCTACTTGAAGAGTTTCTGAGCAAAGGTGTTCAGATACAGACGCCAGTTGGCCCATACGTGACCGCCATCGGACACGAAGTACTCGTGCTGCAGGCCCTGCTCGGTGAGCTTCTTGTGCATATCCTCGGCACCCTGGAACAGGAAGTCGGTGTTGCCGCAAGCCAGGAAGTAGAGCTTTACGCCAGCCTTCTTGAGGGTAGCGATCTGCTCGGGGGTAGCGGAACCGGCAGCGGACAGGGGGCAGATATAGTCAAACATCTCCGGATAGAGGATGGAAGCGGTAATGGTGTGACCGCCACCCATGGACAGACCGGCGATAGCACGGGAAGAGGGCTTGGCAATGGCGCGGAAGTTCTTCTCGATGAAGGGAACGATTTCCTCGCAAAGGCTGCGGACGTAACCGTTCATGAGTTTGCTACGCTCGGCCTCGCTCATGTTCTGAAGAGCGTTGCGGTCCCAGTTCATCTGCTTCTCGGGGATGTTGAGGGTGCGGGCGGCAGCCTGGTTGGCGTTACCGTTGGGCATCACAACAATCATAGGCTCGGCCAGACCCTTTTCAATAAGGTTGTCCAGAATCTGGGCGGCACGACCCATGGAGCTCCAGGCTTCTTCGTCACCACCGGCGCCATGCAGGAGGTAAAGCACAGGATACTTCTTCTTGGGGTTGTTCTCGTAACCGTAAGGAGTGTAAACGGTCAGACGACGGTCCATGCCCAGGATCTCACTGTGATACCAGGGGTGGCTCACGGTGCCGTGCTGGAGCTTGGCCTCACCGTAGTTTTCCGTACGCTCGCCGGGAACCAGGAGCATGGGGAGGAAACGGGTGCCGTCACGCTGAACGAGGATGTTCTGAGGATCGTTGACGTTTACACCATCTACTACAAAGTTATAGGTGTAGATTTCAGGAGAGGGCAGAGGAATCTGCACAGACCAGACATTGTTTTCTCCACGTTTCATGTCGATGGTGCCCGTCCAGGGGTTCTC
Organism: Bacteroidales bacterium; assembly: GCA_016285215.1. The sequence goes on from JAEEQI010000024.1 coordinate 13,045, forward strand.
CATCCACGAGCCGCTGAGCTTAACAACAGTGGCGTAGTCTGCCTTGAGGCGGAAGGTTACGCTGTCGTTCTTAATCTCAGGGGAAACGATGGGTTTCATGCCACGGCCAAAAGAGAAGTTGGCCAGTTCCTGTGCCTGCATTGCACCGGCAACGGCCAGGCAAAGGGCAATGGAAGTAAGAATTCGTTTCATTGATGAATTAATTATTTGGTTGGTTAAATTAGTGTCTAATTATTGATGCAAATGTAAAAACAATTAAACTGGAACACATTCTCGCTTGTTCAATTGTTTTTCTATTTGAACGATTGGCCCACTTTATCCAAAGCTTTGGGAAGACATTCCTGCCAGAACTCCCAATTGTGCGTTCCGGCGCGGGAAATGTACTCGCATTTAATCCCCGCCTGTTCCATCTTATTGTAAAGAGCCTTGGAGTCTGCATTGCTAACAGTAAAATCTTCCGTACCCACCTCAATGGAGAACTTAGGGAAAACCGTCTTGTCCTGCTGGGCAAAAAGATCGGCCATAATAATCTGAGGATTACCCCAGGTATAATTGGTGGCCGGGCTCATAGCATAGGCGTACAGGAACTTTTCATGATATTTGATAGCGTGATAAAAGGTTCCGAAACCGCCCATGGACAAACCGGCGATAGCCCTTTTACCATTGCCATTGAATTTCTTTTCCACTTCGGGAACCAGTTCTTCTTCAAAATACTTTTCGTAGCCATCGCTCACATAGAACTTATCCAGGCCGTTGGGCATGATAATAACCATAGGCACGCCACCTTTTTTCTGATAACTATCTGCCAGATAGGCGGCATTGCCCTTATCCAGCCAGCAACGGTCGTGACGGGCGCTCTGGTTGGCGTCTTCATAACCGTGCAGCAAATAAAGGAAGGGATACTTCTTGGTTTTGTCATAGCCGGCAGGGAGCCAGATAGAATAGGTCATCTCCCTGTTCATGGCGTTGCTCTTGATAACGCCTTCGCCGGTACTAGACTGCTTGGCAGCATCTGCGGGATCGATATTTCCCCACGGATCGTTGTCTTTAGTAGAAGAAGTGCCACAGGCAGTCAGAACAGCCAGCGCTGCAGCCAGAAAAATCAGTTTCCTTTTCATTTTACTATAGTACTTTCAATATTAATTTTCATAGTATAAGGCCAGGGCTGCCACTCGGGGATTCCTTCGGCCTGGGGCTTTCCGTCCCTGGCGAAAGAAGTCCAGAGGGCACTTACGCGGTGTCCCAGTTCAATGGCGTCCTCTCCCCCGCCGGTAAAGGTGCGGTGCAGAAGCACGTTGTCAAAGACAAACGGAATTTCTATGCAGTGAGTGCTGCCAAGTGCTCCGTCCAGAACCGGAGACTCCCAGGTAAACTGATAGAAATAAATGGGCGCGCAACCGGCAGCCAGACGGTCTGCAGCCTGCTTGAGGGCCAGGGGCTTGAAAATAGGGTCTTCCATATCCCTGGTGAATTCATGATAAACCGTGCCGATGATAACAGGCACCTCCTTGGAAAGGGCCAATCCCTCCGGAGAGGAAGGTTGGGCCGGGATATCCTCACCATCCACCACGGGACACTGGCCAAAGAGAAGCTGGTCAAGGAGGCTCTCTGGCAGGGCTCCGTCCTGGCGGGCCTCGGCCGTCACGTCCTGTACGGCCTTGCGGTAAGCCGCATACAGATTCTCGTAAGGGACGGACGCAATCTCGTCAATCTTGGCGGGAGAAATGCCCAGGTTGGCAACGGTAGCCGCACCAATGCGGCGGGAATACTTGGGGCTCATGAGGTTGGTGATGGAACCGCTCTGCACAATGGCCTTGTGGAAGAGACCCTTGGCGGCCGGCATAGCCATGAGGGTGCTCACCTTGCCGCCACCACCGCTCTGACCAAAGATGGTCACATTGGCAGGGTCACCGCCAAAGTTGGCGATATTCTTCTTAACCCATTCCAGGGCCTTGACAATATCCAGCATACCCACATTACCGGAATGGGCGTACTTGGCGCCATAACCGCTCAGGTCCAGGAAACCCAGGGCGTTGAGCCGGTGGTTCAGGGAAACCACCACCACGCCGTGGTCACGGGCCAGGTTGGTGCCGTCGTAGCCGGCCTGCTCTTGCGAGGAACCCTCGCTGAAGCCGCCGCCGTGCAGCCACACCATCACAGGAAGTTTGCTGCCCGCCTTGATGCTGGAGGTCCACACATTCACGCGAAGGCAGTCCTCACCGGGATAGCCGTCGTCCCAGTGCATAGTAAAGGCCTGGTTGTCGTCTCTCCAGCCCGCACGGTCCGGATGGGGACTCACGGGGCCGTACGAACGGCTGGCCCGCACCTCTTTCCAAGGTTCGGGATCCGTTGCGGGCATGAAGCGCTGGGCCTGGCCGTAAGGGATACCTTTATAAATGTACACGCCATCGTCAATGTAGCCGGCCACGGGACCGGATACGGTATTGACAGTAGAAGCCTTTGCAGAAGTCTCAAGACTGGAAGCACACTGGGACGAATTCCTTTGGACGGGCTGTCCACAGGAGACCATCAGAAGAGCGGCTGCCATAAGGGTTAAGGTTAGTTTCAGTGTCATGGCTTGGTTGGTTTGGGTATGCAAAGGTGGAAAAAAGCACGAACACAAACTTTTTCGCATTTTCAATTGTTTTTTCTACTGTTCAAAATGCTTATATTTGCCCCTATGAATCGCAAATTTATCCCCCTATTTTTGGGTCTTCTGGCGCTGAGCGCCTGTGAATATAACGGAGGAGAAGTCCCCGTACCTGAAGAAGGCAGCATCGTGGTGTCCAACCGCCTGTCCAACCAGCGTGTCAACTGCATCACGGAAGACGCCGGGGGGTTCATCTGGATGGGCACCCAGCGAGGCCTCAACCGCTTTGACGGCCATGAATTCGTCCAATTCTTCTGCACGGACGACACCCTGGGTCTTCCAGACAATCAGATCTACGCCCTCCACCCCGCCTCCAACGGCACCGTATGGGTAACGGCCGTGGGCGGCGCCGCCGTCTCCACAATGGAGGGAGTCTTTGTCCGCGTCCCCATCGAAGACGCCAACATCAACCTCAACCAGATTATGGAAACCCGCAGCGGCAAGCTGCTCTTTTCCAACGGAACCAACCTGTTAACCTATAATGAGGGCCAGAACGTCATTAGACCGGCCATCCGGAATATGAACGCCTTCGGTGCCCAAGCTGTGTGCCTGGATGCCCAGGACCGCCTCTGGGTCATCACCGCCGGCGGCTGGGCCCTCAACTGCTACAGCGCAGAGGACTATTCCCTCCTGAGCACCACCCGCATCCCCTTCCAGGCATACCACATAGCAGACGGCAAAGACGGCACCATCTGGCTGTCCGGTATGGGAGACTTGGGAATTTTAAGGGCCGAAGATGCCACGTGGCAGCCCCTTCCCTCCTCCATCCAGGCCGAGAAGCGCCTGATGGACGGCGATATCGACCAACTCTACGCCCTGGACCCCGGCAATATGCTGCTGGGCACCATCGGCCACGGCTTTTTCCTCTATCAGAAAAGCCTGAACCGAGTTATCTTCCAGACCGACGATGATTTCCCGTACGAAATGCCCGACGCAGAAATCCGCACCCTTTTCCGCGACAGCCGGGAGAACCTCTGGATGGGCACCACGGACAAGGGCTACAGCGTTTCCTACCATACCAAGAACCTGTTCAGCAGTAACAAGCCGCTGGTAAAGGAATTTGAGGACAAGACCGTCACGGCCCTTTGCCCCGACCAGGACGGCAACCTCTGGATCAGCACCCTTATGGACGGCCTCTGGCGCTACGATCTGGAAACCCGCAAACTGGAACAGATCCCTTTGGAGCGCTTTATCCAGGACAACAGCCTGGGCTACATCCGTGTAAGCCGCATTTTCTGCGACACGGACGGTGATCTTTGGCTGGTTTTCACGGAAAAAATGCGTGTCATCCGCTGCCGCTGGAACGGAAAGCAACTGGTTGCTTCTGACGCCTTCTTCGTGTACTCCCCCATGGCCATCACCCAGGACGACCAAGGCTATATCTGGGTGGGAAACTACAGCCAGAACCTCATCCGCTACAACAAGAACACCAAGGAGCAGAAGTACGTGAGTCTTGGAGATCAGTGGACGTATGTGGCCGATATGGCGATGAAGGAGCCCGGACGCCTCATAGTGGCCAGTTTCAACAATCTGCCCATGGAGGTGAACACCTACACCTTGGACGTCAAGAACATCCCCATCACTGAGGATGAATACAAAGATGCCGTGCGCCGCTCCGTGCTCATCCCCAACAAGCTCTTCAAGGACAGCACCGGAGATATGTGGCTGGGCACCATCACCAACGGCCTCATCAAAAACGACTACGACACCAACCACAAACACGCCGTAGAAGGCCTCCCCTGCCTGGATGTCACTTCCATCGAAGAAGACCTCCAGGGCAACATCTGGGTCTCCACCATGGACGGCCTGGCCAAATACGACCGCACCAACGGCCGCTTCCGCTCTTATATGAAGGAAGACGGCACCGGAGGAGACCAATACAGCGACCGCGCCTCCTGCATCCTGCCCGACGGCACGCTGGTATTTGGCGGCACCCACGGTCTCACGTGGTTCCACCCGCTGGATGCCCCGGCCAAACGCACCGTTCCCCTGGCCTTCGAGTACCTGAGCATCCACAACCAGATGGTTCGGCCCTGCGAAGACGGTCCCATTGACAAAATCCTGGCCGCCAAGCCGGACATCACCATCCGCAACAACCACAACGCCTTCAGCATCACGTTCTGCGCCCTCGAGTACAGCGACTTTGAGCAAATCCGCTACGCCTACAAGCTGGAAGGCTTTGACAAAGACTGGGTTCGCATTAACACCCAGCACAGCGTGTACTTCTCTAACCTGCCTCCGGGCAAGTACAAGTTCCGCGTGCGCATAGCCAACGCCAGCCAGAGCATCACCGCCACAGAAGAATCCCTCAACATCCGTGTGCTGCCGCCGTGGTACCGCAGCGGATGGGCAACCCTGGTCTGGTGTCTGCTAGGCCTCTTCCTGCTGGCCGTAGCCTTTACCTTCGTCCGGCACATCCGCCGCGTCCGCAAGGAAGCCGCCCGCCGCATCTGGCAAGTCCGCCGCGAAAGGGAAAAGGCCGAAGAAGCCCAAAAGGCCGAAAAGGAACTCAACAAGATCCAGCAGAACTACTTTGCCAACGTGGCACACGAGTTCCGTACCCCGCTCACAATGATTGCCGGCCCCGCCCAGCAGCTCTCCGACTCAGAATCCATCCAGGGTCCGGATAAGAAACTCATTGACATCATCCGCCGCAACGCCACCTGGCTGCTGTCGCTGGTGAACCAACTGCTGGACTTCAACCGCATTGGCAACAGCAAGCTTCAGATGAAGGTGGCCCAGATGGATATTGTACAGCCCCTCAAGGATACGGCCGAACTCTTTGGCTTCAACGCCAAAACCAAGGGCATAGAACTCAACACCTATGGCCTGGAAGAACCCTTCACCATGTGGGTAGACGCAGACAAGGTGCAGAAGATAGTGATGAACCTGCTGTCCAACTCCCTCAAGTTCACCCCTGCCGGCGGCCGCGTCTCCCTCTCCTTCGACGTCCTGAGCCGGGCCGATGCCCTGCGCCGCTTCCCCCTCACAGAGGCCGACCAGGATACCCAGTGGGCCTGTATCAGCGTGGCAGACAGCGGGCCCGGTATCCCGGAAGACCAACTGGAAAAGATTTTCGAGCGCTACTATCAGTCCGAAGCCGGTAAGAAGTCCTATGGCTCCGGAATCGGCCTGTATTATGCCCGCGTGCTGTGTGCCCTGCACCACGGCTACATCAAGGCCTGGAACCGGCCCGAAGGCGGAGCCCTGTTCTCCATGGCCATTCCCGTGAACGAAGCCTCCTACACGGAGGAGGAGCGCACCACCCAGGCACCGCTGCTCCAGACCCATCAGCTGGCCCAGGACATTACGGACGAGAATGCGGAGGAAGAAGAGAACAAGAAGCACGTGGTGGTCATTGACGACGACATCGATATTGCCAACTACCTCAAGGTGATGCTCAAGCCTCAGTACAAGGTGAGCCTGTACTACGACGGCGAAAGCGCCCTCAAGGGAATGGCCGAAGACGCCCCCGACCTCATCATCTCCGACGTGGTGATGCCCGGAATGGACGGCTATGAGGTTTGCCGCCGCATCAAGGCCGACCTCCAGCTCAGCCACGTCCCCGTGGTGCTGGTTACCGCCAAGGTGGCTGTGGAGAACCAGGTGGAAGGCCTGGATATGGGTGCCGATGCCTATGTGACCAAGCCCTTCCAGCCGGCCTATCTGATGGCCCTCATCAAGTCCCTGCTGGAGAACCGTGAGAAGCTACACCGCCAGCTGGGCAGCGCCACTTCCACGGAAGACATAGCCCCCGAGGCCCTGTCACCGCGCG
>JAEEQI010000025.1 GCA_016285215.1 Bacteroidales bacterium
GGTCCAGTTGCTCTGGAGCTGGTCCGTGTCGGGCATATAATTGGCCAGGGGCGTATGCTTAAGCAGGTAAATCTTGTTGCCCGCTTTCTTGAATTCCGGAGAAATGACCGTTCCGGCATTCACGGTGGTGATACCGAAGGCCACCAGGGTGGGAGGAACGTTCAGGTGCTCGAAGGTGCCGCTCATGGAGTCCTTGCCGCCAATGGAGGGAAGGCCCAGGGCTGCCTGCATCTTGAGGGTACCCAGGAGGGCCGAAAGGGGCTTGCCCCAACTGTGAGGGTCGGAAGTCATCCGCTCGAAGTACTCCTGGTAGGAGAAACGCATCTTGGAATAGTCAGCTCCGGCGCAGGAGACCTTGGTGCAGGCCTCCACCACGGCATAGGCAGCGCTGTGGTAGGGGCTCCACAGAGCCAGGTCCGGGTTGTAACCGAAAGCCATCACGCTGGCGGTATCGGTGTAACCGTCTACCGGCAGTTTCTGCACGGAGACCTGGGTCTCGGTGGCCTGGCGGGCTCCGCCGTAAGGCATCAGAACGGTAGAACGGCCAATGGTGGAGTCGAACATCTCCACCAGGCCCTTCTGGGAAGCCACGTTGGGGCTGCTCATCACGGCCACCAGCTTCTCTTCCAGGCCGGCGCCTTCCGGTTTGCGGATGAAGGGATTCTGATTCTCCACGGTACCCATAGCAGCCTTGGCGTAGTGCTTGGCACCGGCGCTGTCAATGAAGGTGCGGGCAAGGTTGCAGACCTCCTCCCCGTGGAAGAACATTCTCATCCGGCCGGATGCAGTGACATCGGCCACGTGGGTTACTTCTATATTATCGGCCCCGCAGAGGGCTTCGAACTTCTCTTTATCCTTGGCTTCCACCACCACGGCCATACGCTCCTGAGACTCGGAGATGGCCAGCTCGGTGGCATTGAGGCCGGCGTACTTGGCGGGAACGCGGTCCAGGTAGATGTCCAGGCCGTCGGCCAGCTCGCCAATGGCAACGCTCACGCCGCCGGCTCCAAAGTCGTTGGACTTCTTGATGAGGCGGGTCACCTCCGGACGGCGGAACAGGCGCTGGAGCTGACGCTCCTCGGGGGCGTTACCCTTCTGCACCTCGCTGCCGCAGCTCTCCAGGGAAGCCTCGGTGTGCTGTTTGGAAGAACCGGTGGCTCCGCCAATGCCGTCACGGCCGGTGCGGCCGCCCAGCAGCAGAATCACGTCTCCGGGGGCGGGGCTCTCACGGCGTACGTTGGAAGCCTTCACGGCACCCACTACGGCGCCAATTTCCATTCTCTTGGCGGTGTAGCCGGGGGAATAGACCTCACGCACGTGCGTGGTGGCCAGACCAATCTGGTTGCCGTAGCTGGAATAGCCGTGGGCAGCCTTCTTGGAAATCATACGCTGGGGCAGTTTGCCGGGGATGGTGGCGCTTACGGGGGCGCAGATATCGCCGGCGCCCGTCACGCGCATAGCCTGGTATACATAGGCACGGCCCGACAGAGGGTCACGGATGGCTCCGCCCAGGCAGGTGGCGGCGCCGCCAAAAGGCTCAATTTCCGTAGGATGGTTATGGGTCTCGTTCTTGAACTGGAGCAGCCATTTTTCCGTCTGGCCGTCCACGTCCACGTTCACGAAGATACTGCAGGCGTTGTTCTCTTCGCTCTGCTCCAGGTCGTCCAGCTTGCCGTTCTTTCTGAGCCAGCGGGCACCAATGGTTGCCAGCTCCATAAGGCAGAGGGGCTTTTCGGTACGGCCCAGCTCCTTACGCATCTTGTGGAAGAGGTCCAGGGATTCTTCCAGTTCGGCCTTTATGAAGGACTCGTCCACCGTGATCTCCTCCAGCTGCGAAGTGAAGGTGGTGTGGCGGCAGTGGTCGCTCCAATAGGTGTCCAGGATGCGGAGCTCGGTCTCGGAAGGGTTGCGGCCCTCCCCGCGGAAGTAGTTCACCACCTCGCGGAGGTCGTCCGTATTCATAGCCAGACCGTGGCTCTTGCAGAAGGGGCCAAAGGCTTCTTCCTTCATATCGATGAAGCCGGTCAGGTCTTCGAGGGGCTTGATGTCTGCCTTCTCGGCCAGGGAGAGGACGCTCAGGTCTTTGCGGCGGCTCTCTACCGGATTAATGAAGTAGTGGGCCACGCGGTCCAGCTCTTCGGGGGTAATCTCTTCTCCAAAGACCAGCAGGCGGGCGCTCTTGATCTGGACGTCTGCCTCGGGGTCAATGAGGTGCACGCAGTCCACGGCCGAAGAGGCACGCTGGTCAAACTGACCGGGCAGATACTCCACGGCCAGGTATTTATTGCCCACGGGGGCGGTGTCACTTACCTCGTCCGTTACCGTTTCTCCAAAAACGCTGTAGCGGCACTTCTCCAACAGCTCGTCGGAGAAGCCAAAGAGGTCGTACACATTGTAAAGGCTGAGTGAACGAAGAGACAGCGAGAGGTTCTCGTTGAAATCCTTGAGGAGGCTGGCAGCCTCAACGCGGAAGCCTTCCCGCTTCTCTACAAATATTCTCCTGGGTCTTTCCATAAACTAAAAAGCAGTGCCCACCAGCGCGGATGCGGTGGTGGGCACAATTCTATATTACTGTATTGAGTACTTTTTCGCTCTGCTGCTTGCGGAACTCCTCGAGTTTCTGTGCGAGGGTCTGGTCGTGGAGGGCCATAATGGCTACTGCGTAGAGGGCAGCATTCTTGGAACCGTCAATGGCCATTGTGGCTACAGGGATTCCGGAGGGCATCTGCACTATGGACAGGAGGGAGTCCATTCCCATCAGAGCCTTGGATTTCACCGGCACCCCAATCACGGGGAGCGTGGTGAGGGCGGCGATGACTCCAGGCAGGTGGGCGGCACCGCCGGCGCCGGCAATCACAATCTCGCAGCCTTTGTCCCGGAGCGAGGTTACATACTCTGCCAGGGGGCCCGGATTGCGGTGTGCAGAAAGCACTTTTTTCTCGTAGGAAATGCCAAATTCATCGAGGGTGGCCATAGCCGGCGACATTACTTCGTAGTCGCTGGCACTGCCCATGATAATTGCAACCTTCATAATAAAGAATACGTCCCAAAAAACAAGTTGCAAAGTTATAGCGAATCCTCCATTCTTACAAGAATGGGGAGAAGAATTTTACCAACATTTTTATTAACTTTGTGGTAACAACTAAAACTGATATCTATGAGATTGGACGGAAGACGTGAAAGCACCCATGTAGAAGACCGCAGAGGCGCAACCGGTAAGGTTGCCGGCCTGGGTATTGGCGGCATTCTGGTAGTAGCCATCATTACTTTCCTTATGGGAGGCAATCTGGGAGACGTAGTTCAAAACGTAGTACAGTCCGGCGGCGTACAGCTGGGCCAGACGGTTTCCAACTACGAGCCCACCCCGGAGAACGAGGCCCTGGCCAAATTCTCCCGCCAGATCCTGGCCTCTACGGAAGACGTCTGGACCCAGTACTTTGCAGATAACGGCCTGGGCGCATACAAAGCCCCTACCCTGGTGCTCTACACCGGCAGCACCTCCACCTCCTGCGGACAGGGCCAGGCCGCTATGGGCCCCTTCTACTGTTCGGCCGATGAAAACCTATACATTGACCTTTCCTTCTTCTCCAGTATGCGCCAGCAGCTGGGGGCCGACGGCGACTTCGCGTACGCGTACGTAATAGCCCACGAGGTAGGTCATCACGTCCAGCACCTGCTGGGCACCCTGGACCAGGCCCACCAGAAGATGGCCCGTATGTCCAAGGCCGAAGCCAACAAAATAAGCGTCCGTATAGAGCTACAGGCCGATTTCTACGCCGGAATGTGGGGCCACTACGAGAGCGCCCTCTTTGGCTCCCTGGAAGACGGAGACCTGGAAGAAGCCATCCGCTGCGCCCAGGTCATTGGAGACGATTACCTCCAGAAGAAAGCCCAGGGCTATGCCGTAGAAGAATCCTTCACCCACGGCACCGCCGCCCAGCGTATGCGCTGGCTCAAGAAAGGCCTCAACACCGGAGACATCCGCCAGGGCAATACCTTTAACCTCTCTGACGACCAATTATAATCTTATTCTCCACCAGCATCGCCACCGAAGCCAGAACGTAGTACACTACGGTCTGCAGGGTCATATACCACAGTTCCGGGGCAATGGCGCTGAGCGAACCCGTATTGCTGAGGGTCATGTAGGCCCGGCACCCGAAGGTGGTGGGAAATACATAGGAAATGACCTTCCAGAAGGGCGAGAAGTTGGACGCGGGCCAGGTGAAGCCGGTAAGGAACACGGCAATAGGGCTCACGAACAGCAGCAGCACCAGCACCGTCTCGCGCTTGGTGATGGCCGATGACCAGGTGAAACTGAACACGATGATATCGGCCACAAAGAAGGCCAGCAGCAGGAGCGTATCCCAGAACGAGGCCTGGATGGGCATGTGGAACAGCCAGGGAATCAGGATGGCCCCGTAGACCCCCAGGAACATGAAGATGAGGAAGTAGGCGGCTCCCCGGCCCAGGACAATTCGGCCCGCTCCATTGCCGCCCACCAGTCTGGCAAAGCTGCGCCCTTCTTCACGCAGCGTTCCGGCCAGGGTGGTGGATCCGTAGAACATCACCTGCTGCAAAATCATAAGCAGGCACATGTACACGAAGAACATGGTGAAGGAGATGTTGGGGTTGTACAGGCGGGTATCGTCGTACTGGATGGGCTCTATCAGCTGCAGGGCGTCCTGCCCGGTAAAGCCGGAAGCGGCATACCGCTCGGTCTGGATGGTGTGCACCTCGTCCAGCATAACCAGGTTGGTTCCTATGGTAAGCGCCTTGTAATAGAGGAAAGTGGACATGTCGGCGTACGTGCTCACCGTGGCCTGCTCCCCGTGAACAATGCGGGTATCAAAGTCTTCGGGGACCAGCACAACGCCATGCACCTTTCCGGCGGCCATCAGGTCCCGGGCCTCTTGCAGGGAGATGCAGTTGTAGGCCAGTTCGCACTCACGCGTGGCGTCCAGCTTCTGCAGATAGCGGCGGCTGTAGCTTCCCTGCGACAGGTCCACCACGGCCACGGGCATCTCGTCCACCGAGCCTATGGAGTAAATCCAGTTGTAAAGGGGCGGATACACCAGGCCGGCAAAGCAGAAGATAATCATCACGCCGCTGTCATGGAACACTTCCCGCAGCTCATTGATAAAGATTTGCCAGGTTTCACTGAACCATTTGCTAATGTAACTCATATTAGTTCCTGGGATAATTCTGATACTTATAGGCGTTGTACAGCCGCTTGTACAGGAAGCAGGGCAGCAGCTGGAATCCCAGCAAGGCAATCAGGTACGGCCACCAGGCGGCGAAACCGTTCCCAAAGTAAACGACCTGCGAGTAAATCAAGTAGTAGAAGCGGAGCGGGAAGAGGATGCTGAGTCCCTGAATACCGGCCGGCAGGGCCGATATGGGCAGGGTGAATCCGGCAAAGGAGAAGCCCAGCACGCTGTACAGGGCGCTCAGGCACACGCCCAGACGCAAGGTGGGCACTACGGATACAATGAACACCGCAATGGCCTCATAGGCCAGGATCATGGCCAAAGTGGCCAGGATGAGCCAGCCCACGGACCCGGCGCAAGGGTAATGGAGCGGGCCAAAGAGCAGCAGCTGCAGGCACGCGCCCAGCACGGTGAAGAGCACGGTGTAAGGTGCCAGCTTTCCCATGATGGCGGTCCAGAGGTCGTCTCCGGTAGCCTCCAGCAGCTGCTTGGAAGTGCCATACTTGAGCTCGGAGCCCACGGAATAGGCCACCACCAGCGTGACGCACATCCCCAGGATGCCCGCCAGAATCATATTAATAAGGTAATAGGCATAATTGGTGGGGGCGTTGCCAATGTAGTGGGCATCCAGGGCAATGGGCTGCAGGCGCCCCATGATTTCGCTTTCCGGGACTCCCTTGGCCCTCAGGACCTGCCGCTGCACGGCGCCGTTGGTGAGGTTGACCATAAACAGGATATCCTTGTAGGCCAGGGCCCCTCCAATGACCGGATACATTAAGTTCACCTGCACCTGCATCTTGGGGCAGTGGAAAGCCTGCACCTCCCGGTCAAAATGCTCCGGCACCACCACGTAGCCGTTGATGCGGCCGGTTTCCAGCTCCCGCTGGGCGGACGACAGGGAGGCAAACTCCACCACCTGGCCCATCTGGGTGGCGTCCAGCTGCTGGCGGAAGTTGCGGGAAGTGGACGAGTTGTCCAGGTCCACAAGCCCTATCCGCAGTTTCTGCGGGAGGCCTTCCTTCATGAAGGTGGTGAAAAACAGCGTGGCGGCCAGCATCACGCCCACCGAGCCCAGGAAGTAGATGGGCCGGTTGCGCCAGATGCGGATTTCGCGCCGGATAACGTTATAAAGATTCTGTAGCATTATTTTTCTTTGGCAATCATAATGGCACTCATGCCGGGACGGAGGCCCTCCACCGGGGCCAGGGGGCGGCAGCGTACTTCAAAGGTGCGGGTGTCAAATTCGCCCATTTCCTTGGTGGCGCGCCAGGTGGCGTAGGATTCGCGGACGGCCAGGTAGTAAACCACGGCTTCCACTTCCCGGTTGTCCAGGGCCGGAATCTTCAGGCTCACATGCTGGCCGGACTGAAGGCTGTGCAGGCGGTCTTCCCGGATGTTGAAGGTGAACCACATGTCGCTGAGGTCCTGGATGGTCATGATGGGAGAACCCTGTCCCACCAATTCGCCCACTTTGGGGTAACGGGCGGCAATGACACCGTCGGACGGAGAGGTGAGGTTGATCTCGTCCAGATAGGCGTTCACCAGTTCCACGGCGGCGTTGGCGCGCTCCACCAGGGCCACGGCGGCATCCTTGTCTTCCTGACGGGCACCCTTGACGGCCATGTCGTACTGGCTCTTGGCGGCCAGGGCCGTGGCTACGGCCGCCTTGTACTGGGCCTCCACCTCGTCAAACTTCTGGTCGGAAACCACTTTCTCGTCGTGCAGGGCCTTGATGCGCTCGTAGGACTTGCGCATCACGTCCTCCCCCACCAGGGCTTTCTGCCAGATTTCGTATGCTCCGGTAATCTGCTCCTGCTGGGCGCCATTGTATGCCTTGTTGCGCTGGGCCACGGCGGCGGCCTTGGCGGCGTTGGCCTCGGCTATCTTGGAACGGATTTCGGGGGAATCGATGACCACCAGGGTATCGCCTTTGTGTACCATCTGCCCTTCCTGGGCGCGGAACGACTCAATACGGCCGGGAACCTTGCCGGACACGCGGTATTCGGTGGCTTCCGCCTCGCCCTGGATGACTTTGTCCTTGGGGCGGGATACCATATAGCCAATGATGGCCACTACCAGGACCAGGCCCACGAGGCCGGCCACACCTGCAATCAGATTGTAATTCTTTTTCATGATGGGTATTTTCTTATTTGATATTTCCTTGGGCTTTGTTGAGCGATGTGGCGGCCATCTGGTATTCGATGCCGGCATCGATATAGTCACTGTGGGCGCTGAGCCAGGCGGTCTGGGCTCCCAGCACCGTATTGGTGGGAAGGACGCCGGCTTCGTAAGCCAGGGTGGCCTTGCGGAGGTTTTCCTCGGCGCTCTCCAGGTTGGAGAGGGTCATCTCCACTTTCTCACTGGCTTCCACAAAGACCTTCCGCTGCTGGGCTACCTGCAGGCCGATGAGTTCGCGGGCGTCCTCGTACTGGGTCCGGTACAGGGCGGCTTCGGCCTTGGCTTTCTTATAGCGGTTCAGGTTTTCCAGGCCGTGGAAGAGGGGGACGTTGACCATGACGCCGGCCACCAGCGTGCCGCCGTTCCAGGTGTTCTGGACGCCGTTGAAGGCATTGGGGTTGGAGATGAGGTAGTTGGCGGTAAGGGCTATCTGGGGCATCATGTCGGCCCGCACCACTTTGGCTTTCTTGTCATAGATCTGCTGGGCCAGCTGGAGGCTGCGGGTTTCGGGGCGGTCGGCGTAGATGTCTTCCATGGACTTATCCGTGGGACGCTCCGGCTCGGGAATCACCTCGATGGTTTCATCGGCCAGGATAATCTCGCTGTCCAGGGGCAGGCCTATACGCTTGCAAAGCAGCATCTTGGAAAGCGTGAGGCCGTTGTCGGCCTTGGTGAGGAGCATCTGCGCCTCGTTGGCTTTGACCTTGACCTGCAGGGCGTCGGATTCGGTGGCTACGCCGGCTGCGATGGATTTCTCCACATCGGACTGCATTTCCTGCAGGAGGTCCAGGTAGCTTTGGGCCAGTTTCTTCTTGTTAGCAATGGAGATAATCTGCCAGTAGGCCTGGTCCACGTCCATCACCACGTCGGCGTACTGCATCTCGTATTTGCTCTGGGCCAGGTCCTGGGCCAGGGCGGCCATCTGGTTGCTGTAGATGATCTTGCCGCCCACAAACACGGGCTGCTTAACCGTGACGGCACCCACCCAGATGTTATGGAGGTCCGGGTGCAGGGCTTTGTCAATATCGGCCCCAATGGCGTTCACCGGTTCGGCAATGTTGGGGACCAGTCCGGCCAGGGAGGAGGGATCCATGCCCTGGAGCATCTTGAAGACGGTCTGCCACATGGGGCTGCCCATATAATTGATGGCCAGGGCGGGGTTGGTCTTGATGGCCGTCATCAGCTCGGTCATCTTCTGGGTCATGGCGGCGCTCAGCTGCTGGGTGGCACCAGCCATGGCGGCATCCAACTGGCCCTGAACCAGGGTTCCGGCATTCTGCAGAATGGCGCTCTGGCCGTCGCTGATGAGGGCGATGTCCCGGCTGTTATACAGGTAGGCGCCCGTAGCGCTTACATTGGGGAAGTAGTTGGCCAGGGCAATCTTGCGGTCATAGGAGGCCATCTGAATCTGGGTCCGGGCCTGCTCCAGATCTTTGCTTTGCTGGACAGCCATTTGCCGGCAGTCTTGCAGGGTCAGGGTCTGCTGGGCGGAGGCCGAAAGGGCGGCCATTCCCAGAAGGGTTACGAGAAGAATTTTTTTCATATGCTTGTTTTTTGTCATTTTGTCAAATTATCATTTTGGGAAACGTTGTCCTTTGCGGTTGCAAAATTACTGCCATTTTTGCACAAAACTGGGAGCTTTTGGCCGATGGAATTATACAAAAGGTCGAAAAATGCATCTTTTTGCAAATGTCGAATAAAAACATTATCTTTGTCAAAAATTCGCATTTATGGAGAAAGATACCCTGCAAACCATTGATATCCGGCACATTCTTGCGCTGGCCCCCATCATTGACGAGTACTCCCTGGGAACAGACTTTATCATGGGAGAGGTAAGCGGCATAAAGGTAGAAAAGAGCGAGGCCATCCTGTCCATGCTCAAGTATCCCGTGCGCTTTGACGGCTATATCATCTTCTTCCTCAAGAAAGGGCACTTCTCCATCGACCTCAATCTTAGTACGTACGAGCTCAAGCCCCAGTCGCTGCTGATGTGCGTGCCGGGGAATATCATCAAGCTCTCGTCCTATGACGAGGACCATATTGGAGATGCAGAGCTCTATTTTGTGCTGGCTTCGAGGGAGTTCATGAACGGCATCCGCTTCGATTTTAACAAAATCTTCCAGGAGACGCTGAGCCTCTGGAAGGATCCCTGCATCACGTTAAGCGAAGAGGATATGGCGCTGGCCGAGGAATACTTCAAGCTGGGCCGGAGCATCGTCCTGGGAAAGCAGCTGAACAAAAGGGAAATCCTGGGGGCGCTGGTAACCTCTTTTACCTACGCCACCCTGGATGTCTGGACCCGCCGGATCAACGAGGCCAAAAAGGATGAAAGCCCTTCTTCGGCCCGTATCAACCAGCTCTTCGAGCGCTTCATGGCGCTGGTTACGGAGTACCACAGCACGCAGCGGGGCATGGCGTTCTATGCAGAGAAACTCTGCCTCACGCCCAAATACCTTTCCAAGCTGGTAAAACAAGCAAGCGGACGCAGTGCGCCCGCTTGGATAGATTCGTTTGTGATTCTGGAAGCCAAGAATATGCTCAAGTACTCAGACAAGAGCATCAAAGAGATTGTATACGACCTCCACTTCCCCAACCAATCCGTATTCTACAAGTTCTTCAAAGCCCATACGGGTATGACTCCCTCGCAATACCGGAAAGGATAGACAAAGGGTGCATTTTTTTCAAAAGTTTACTATATTTGTCTCTTACTTGAGATACGAATATTATGAAAAGAATCCTACTTGTATCGGCCCTTCTGCTGGCCTCTGTATCCCTCTTTGCCGCTAAACCCCTTAAGGTGACCAAGGGAAGCATGGATGTTTTTAAACAGGACGCTACGGCCACCTGGAACATAGATCTGTCCCAGGCCGTGTTCGTGAACAACGGCATCTTTGCCAAAGAGAATAAGGGAGACTTCAAAACCTGGTGTGAAGAAGACTACGACGAGCGCGTGCGCCTCATGAACGAAGCCTTCTTCGACGCCTTCAATATGTACACCACCGGTATGGAGCTGGTAAAAGAAGGGGAGGCCCCCTATCAGGTAATCCTGAAGGTGGACAAATTTGAACGTGCCCAGGGCCCCGGCGTCATGGGAAGTTGCTATATCAGTGTTTTCGGAACGCTGAGCCTCATTGACAATGCATCCGGTGAATCGGTTCTGGAGGTGGCTGTGAACAATGTGAAGGGAGACACGGACTTTGTGGAGACAGACCGTTTCCCTAAAACCATGACGTGGCTGTGCAGAGATTTGTTCAAACTGAAAAAGTAAGCTTATGAGAAAGTTGGCCTTCGCCCTGGTGGCCCTGTTTGCCATGGGCCCCTTTATGCCAGCAAACGCGGGTCCCGGCTTCAAGCCCAAGGATGTAGATGAATATCTCTTCTTCCAGCCTTGTGCCTGCATCGACATGTATTACACGGACGGAGGCTACTACAGCCAGCCACAGACAGACAAGGCTGCCGGTATAGTGGCCGATATCATTAACGTAGAACGTTTCCCGTTCTCGGATATGGTTGAGGCAGATTATTATGGAGACGGAGCCAATGCTGATGCCCTCAAATGGGCCAGGGTCCTTGCAGAGACCAAGCCCAAGGATGTTGGCCGCTTGAGAGTTCCCAAGTCCCTGATAGCCAAGTTGAATGAAAGTGAAGACCGCTATGGTGTGTTCATCTATACCTATGGTTATGTCACTTCGGTGGAAGCCTATGAAAAGGAAAAGCGGGACAAAGCCATCAGCCATGCCGTGGACGTTGTGGCAGAAGAGCTAACCGGTGTAAAGGGTCTTACCAACCCCTCCATGAACTACACGGCCGACATTCCTTACAATAACGAGATGCTGTGCGTGGTGATAGACAAGCAGGAGCGTAGCGTGGTCTATTACAAGAAGCAACCTTCCCCCATGTTCAATTCCCATCCCACAGATTATGAGGACGTCAGCAAGATGCTGCACAAACTATTGAAAGACTTTATACAATAAATAAGACGAGCAACATGAAAAAACTATTCTTAGCTGTCGCCATGGCGGTTATGAGCCTTCTCTTTGTGGGATGTAGCAAGGAGCATGGGTCGGATGGCAGTCTGGCCGACAAATTAATGGGCCGATGGATTATGAGCGCTACGGACGATACCCCCGCTCTGACCAATTCCAAGGTGGTGTACAACTATGTCTCCGCAACCAAGGCCTATCTGAGCGCCTCGTTCAATGCCATGCCCGAAAGAGGTACCATTTGGGGCGGCGACATGGAGGCTGATGTCGTTATCCGCGGAAGCCGGGTAACCGTCACCTATCATCCCGATGAGAACACCACCACCGTTCATGATTTCTCCGTCAGAGCCATCAGCGAGAGCGAGATGTTCGCCAATGCCATCGTAACCGTGACCACCAATGGGGTTGTGGTTGTCTCGGAACAGGGTTCTGTCCGCTTCAATAGAGTGAACGAAGACTACAGCGAAGCCATCCTGGGCCTTTGGGAAGGTCAGATGGTGAGCCCCGAATCTGCCTACGACGACGGGCAGGAGCACCGCTGGCTGTATAAGGAAGACGGTACCTTTGTCTTCTATCTCAAGAATGACAAGGGCATTTGGGAGGCAAAGGATGACGAGTATTGCAATTATTTTGTTGCCGGAGACCTTCTTTGCACCCGCTGGAAGAACGCCGGCGAGGGCACCCAGGAAGCCCGTGAATGGTGGGAAATAACCGCCATCGGCAAGGAAAGAATGGTATGGACCGCCCTGCGCGAGAAGAAGGACGGAACCCGTTACACCGCCGCTTTCAGTATGTACAGAGTCAGCGTTCCCACGCAGGCCGAAATTGAAAAGGCCATCGTGGGCAAATGGATGAATGCCGAGATGAACGGCGTGCCCTCCCTCACCAACGACAAGGGCGTATACACGTTCATCAGCACCGAATCGGCCTATATGAGTTCCTCCGTGAAAGGGGAGCCCGGGCTGGGAGACCTCTGGCACAACTTTGTACCGCTGGACGTAAACATCAAGGACAACGTGATTACGTTAACCCACCAGCTGGACGAGCACAGGACCATGACCATTGAGATGACCGTCACCTCCATCAACGACGAGAGCATGCATGCCGATGTCCATGCCACCCTCACGGTGGATGGTACGGTGGTGGGTTCCGTCAACGACCACATCCTTTACGAAAAGGTGAAGGAAAGATACCAAAAGCCCATCGTGGGCCTCTGGGAAGGCCGGAGAACCTCTGGCGGAACCACGGAGTATCACCGCTGGGAGTATTTCGAAGACGGTACTTACAACTTCTACCTCAAGGTTGGAGAAGGCCAGTGGGTAAAGATGAAGGATGAGTTTTCCGAATACTTTGTGGACGGCCGACTGCTCTGCACCCGCTGGAAGAATGCCGGCGAGGGCACCCAGGAGAACCGTGAATGGTGGGAGGTCCGCAGCATCGAGAACGACGCCATGATCTGGAGCGCCCTGCGCCAGGACGAACAGGGAGACCGCTATGTAGAGTCCTTCGCCATGAACAAGGTGAAGGTTCCTACCGAGGACGAAATCCGGACCGCTATCAAGAGCTCCAAGTGGATGACGGAGAAGGTGGACGGAGAGGAGGCTCTCACCAACCAGAAAGCCGTGTTCACCTTCATTTCCAGGACCCAGGCTGCCGTTACCGCTTCCATCGACGACCCCGCAACCGGCGACAAGGACTGGATCTGCCAGCGTGTCTATGAATACGACGTGGACGGCAATATCATCACCCTCACCCATGAGGTTGATGAGCACACCACCCTTGTTGACTTGATGATTGTGGGTGCCATTGATAATGAAAGCCTCCACTGCATACTCTACCACACGGAATACGTAGACGGAGTGCCCAATGCGGCTCCTCAAGTCACGCTTGAGCTTAGAAAGCAGGAAAAGACGCCTGTCAAGTACCCGGCCTACATCCTGGGCGCCTGGCAAGGCCGCGTAACCAGCGAGCGTTCTGCGTATGACGACGGCAAGCCGCATCGCTGGGAGTTCAATGGCAGTTCCTACATTTATTACGTGCGGAATGGATTTGACTGGGTCCCCAGCACCAACACCAGCAACGAGTACTTCATTGATGGCAGTCTGCTCCTCATGCGTTGGGTGGACAATGGCGTTGAGTACCGTGAGTGGTGGGAAATCATAGCCTTGGACAACTTCAACATGGTCTGGGGCGCCACCCGCCTGGACGAAAATGGCCAGCGCTATCCCGCTACCGTCACCCTGGAAAGAATTGATCTGACCTAACGGTTCGCTCCTATACGAATAAACCTCGACCGAAAGGCCGAGGTTTTTTTTGTAGGGACGATCGGATTCGAACCGATGACCTCTTCAATGTGACTGAAGCGCTCTAAACCAGCTGAGCTACGCCCCTATGATTGGGGACTGCAAAGGTAATAATATTTTTGCATTCTCAAAAATATTATTACCTAATTTTTCAACCTTTATTTCTTGAGGCGACCTATGGCGTGCTCCAGACTCTCGGAGGGCTCTATGATGTTGTAGTCTTTCCAGAAATCGAGGTCCTGGAATTCCTGGGCTTTGTCGTTGAGATAGTCCGTGGTACGGAAGCGCTCCTTGCGGGGAATGGGGACGGCCTCGGGCCTCACATCCGTAATCACGAGTTCGTTGATGGCGGTGTAGTGGGTCTTGAAAAGACGCTTTCTCCAGTCGCAGGCAAAACGGATGGTAGAACGGAAGTACTCCAGTCTTATTTTATCTCCCACAGGCCGATAGTTGAGAACTATGCTGGCTTCCTGGGGGAAGAAGCGGAGGCTCAGGGGCTTGGATACAAGGATTGCTTCTATGGCCTTGGAGCGGTCTGTCATATCCAGGGAGGCCTCAATACGCGTGAAGGTAAGATTGTCCCGGTCCAGATAGATGAGGGCGTGATAAAGGGCGTAAGGAACGTCCTCATCCGGCGTCATTTTAATGACCAGTTGCAGACGGTCTCCCATATACACGGGCATCTGCATCTCAAAGCGGTAATGGGACCTCTCCTCTTCAGAGAAAAGGAGCGCGGGATTCTTAAGGAAATCGCAGTTCAGGGCCATCTGGGGACCGCCCTGCGTTTTAACGCTGAGGGTATCCGTGCGGCGCTGGCTAACCAGCAGACGGCTCTTTTCCAGAGCGGAGGCATCCGTAGTGTAAAGCCGGGTATCGGTTTCTTCACGGAACAGACGGGCTACGGCTTCGGCCACATACGTGTAGCGGCTTCTCTTCTGAACGGTTTCCCGGTAGAAGCACTCCAGGAGTTCAGGTTCCGTACAATAAGTATAAGGTATCCGCCTGATGGCCTCGTCCAGTATGGCCACGGGGTCTCCGGAAATAACCAGGGCCTCCGGCAAGGCAATGGCCTCTCTGACCAGATTGATCTGCAGTTTCTCCTTGACGGTTACGAGCTGAGATTTATAGCCCAGATAGGTGCACAGCACGGTTGTGATGCGGGTGTCGCTCTTTAGCACAAACTCTCCGTCTGCGTTGGTAACGGTGGCATAGTGGCGGTCCGGTACCGATACGTGGACAGACTCCAGAGCACGGCCGGTTTGGGCATCTTTTACCTTACCCCGCACAACGTATCCCAGACGAAGCGAATCCGTCTGAGCCCAGGCACTTAGAGAAAGAAGTGCAAACACTATGAGCGTCAACCACTTGCGCATACCAAAGCAAAAGTACAAAGAAAAGATGTAAAAACAAATATTTTCCGTAACTTTGCAGTCCCTTACTGGAGGTGTGGCCGAGTGGTCGATGGCGGCAGTCTTGAAAACTGTTGTACCGAAAGGTACCGGGGGTTCGAATCCCTCCGCCTCCGCAAATCAAAGAGAACGATACAGTTCTTCGGCCTGGGAGAGAGAATCGAGTTTTCCCACATCTACCAGCTTGAGATCTTTGGCAACCACTCCGTAGAAGGGGTGGTTTTTGCATTGGTCGATGTAGAAATCCATAATGGGGAAACGCTCGGGCATAGCGGCATCCTCAAAGGCCTGGAAGATGGCGGGAGAGACATTGTGAATGCCGGCAAAGGCATACCGCGTGCAGGCCTTCAGGGCCTCGGGCGGGTACGGAGAACGGACCTCCCCCGTTGTAACGTTGGTCCATCCCATAAGCCTCATATCCGGACCGAAGAGAAGATACCGGCTGGTCTTCCGCTCGCTCACAAGGAGCGTGGAAACGGCCTCTGGACGCACTTGAGAACGGAACCAGGCCAGATCCAGATTGGACAGGATGTCCACGTTATGGATAAGGATGGGCTCCTCCGTGGGAAGAAGAAGGTTCTTGGCGTGGGCAATGCCGCCGCCGGTCTCCAGAAGGGCCTCGGTCTCGTCAGAAATCTGGATGCGCACACCAAAATCGTGGGTGGCCAGATAATCCTCAATTTGGGAAGCAAAATGGTGTACGTTGACCACCAGGTCATCGTAGCCGGCCTCGCGCAGTTTCACAATCACGTGATGCAGCAGCGGCTCTCCGCCCACGGGCACCAGGGCCTTGGGCATAGTGTCGGTGATGGGCTTCAGGCGGGTTCCCAGACCTGCCGCAAAGATCATCGCCTTCATAACTAGAGCATTTTTTCGATATTGAGTTCCCGGTGGGTTACCGTGACCTTGACGTCAAACTTATCCATCAGGTGACGGGCCAGGTGCTCGGCGCTGTAGACGGAACGGTGCTGGCCGCCGGTGCAACCGAAGCACACCTGCAGGTTGGTAAACTTGCGCTCCATAAAACGCTTGACGTGGGCGTCCACCAGATTGTAGACACTGTCCAGGAACACCTTGATTTCTCCGTCGTCTTCCAGGAACTTGATCACTTCGGGATCCATTCCGTTGAACTGACGGTAGTACTCGTACTTACCGGGGTTGTTCACGCTGCGGCAGTCAAAGACGTAACCGCCGCCGTTGCCGGTGGTATCGGTAGGAATACCTTTCTTATAAGCGAAACTGTAAATATGAACGGACAGACGGTGGTCCTGGGCAATCTCGTTGAGTTCCGGCAGGGAGGCCATCGTGGTAAGGAGGTCGTTCATATAAGGATAGTCCGTGAAGGGCGTCTGCAGCAGTTTGCGCAGATTGCTCAGGGCATAGGGAACGCTGGCCAGGAAGTGCGGCTTCTTCTCAAAGTAACCGCGGAAACCGTAGGCTCCCAGCACCTGCATGGTGCGGAACAGCACAAACAGGCGCAGACGGCTGCGGAAATGGGCCTCGTCTACCTTCTTGTACTTCTGAAGGGCATTCAGATAGGTGGCAATGAGCTCCTGCTTGAGGTCTTCCGGGAAGCGGGAACGGGCCTGCCAGATGAAGGAGGCTACGTCGTAATAGATGGGACCGCGGCGGCCGCCCTGGAAATCAATGAACCAAGGGTTGCCGTCCTTGACCATTACGTTGCGGGCCTGGAAGTCGCGGTACATGAAGGTATTGTCCTGGTCCTGGAGCAAATCGGCCTTGAACTTCTCAAAATCGTCCTGCAGGAGAACCTCGTTGAACTCCAGGCCGGTGGCCTTGAGGAAGCAGTATTTGAAGTAGTTAAGGTCGAAGTCCACCATACGGGCGTCAAACGCCTCCTGGGGATAGCAGTTCTTCCAGTCCAGGCCTTCGGCCCCTACAAACTGAATCTTGGGGAGCTCGGCCACGGCGCTCTTGAGGAGGGTGGTTTCTTCCGGGCTGTAGAAGCCGCTTTCGCGGCCCTGGGCCACCATACCAAAGAGCACCTGGTCTCCCAGGTCTTCCTGGATGTAGGCGCTGCCGTCCTCACTCACGGCCAGAACCGTAGGAACCCGCAGGCCTTTCTCCTTGAAATGATTGGCCAGATAGATGAAACTGTGGTTCTCCTGCAGATTGGTACCCACGGCGCCAATGAGCGAGAGACTGCCACTCTTTAAGCGGAAATAGCGGCGGTTGCTGCCCGAGGCGGGGAGCTCCAGGATTTCCGTTAACTTCTTTCCGGTATAGGATTCAAATAAAGGTCTGAGGATCTGTTCCGACATAGAGTTGGGGATTAGTCTTTGGCAAAGAACTTCCAGTGAAAGAGGATGAGATACGCGGCGCCACAGGTAACGCAGCTATCGGCAAAATTGAACACGGGTTCAAAGAAGATGTGTCCTCCAAGGCCCGGCACCCAGTCCGGCCACGTCCACAGCGGGAAGTAGAACATATCTACCACTTTGCCCTGCATAATAGGGGCGTAGGAGCCCAGGGTGGCCACCGTATCGTAGGTGGACTCGGAGAAGATGAGGCCGTAGCAAAGGCAATCTACAATATTGCCGAAGGCTCCCGCCGTGATGAGCGTTAGGCCCACCAGCACACCGGTAGGGACCGTTCCCTTCTTGATGAGGGAGGAGATCCACCAGGTGAGGAAGACAAAAAGGACCAGGCGGAACAAGGTAAGCAGATACTTCCCTATTACCCCGCCAAAGGCCATACCAAAGGCCATTCCCTTGTTCTCTACAAAGAGAAGTTGGAACCAGTTACCCAGCACCGGAATGCTCTCTCCGAGCGTCATATGGGTCTTGACCAGGACTTTGATGACCTGATCAATGAGCACCAGCACAATACCCAGCAGGAGCAGCCGGACGCCTTTGGAAAGACGTACAGCCATTACTTCTTGCCGGTCTTTTCCAGGATGGCTTTACCCTCTACCGTGGTGGTGGCGTGCGGAACCAGACGCAGGCGCTCCTTGGGGATGAGCTTGCCCGTTACACGGCAGATGCCGTAGGTCTTGTTCTCAATGCGCACCAGGGCGGCCTCGAGGTTCTGGATAAATTTGTACTGACGCTGTGCCAGCTGTCCGGCTTCTTCCTTGGAAAGCTGGAAGGCGCCGTCGTCCTCAACCGTCTTGAAGGTGGGGGCGGTATCCAGGATGTCGTTGCCACCGGCGTGGGTCATAGCATCCCTAAGAGTGTTGTACTCTGCGCGGGCCTTCTCCAACATCTCGTTGATAATGCCGCGGAACTCCTCGAGTTCCTCGTCAGAATAGCGGGTTTTGTTGTTCTCTTCCATATCCTTAGCGTTTGATAGTTAGCTTGATTATACCTTCGGTCCATTCTACCTCCGCGGCATCTGCCGGAGCCTTTTCAAAGGCTTCCAGGCCGATGGAAAGCGAAAGCGTCTGGGCCTTCACATAGTCTCCGAACACCTGCAGGGCTTCGGAGAGTCCCTCGTCATTGGAGTAGACCACGGTGTGGATGCGGTCCGTTACCTCAAATCCGGAGCTCTTGCGGAGGTTCTGGATGCGGTTCACCAGCTCTCTGGAAAGGCCTTCCTTTCTGAGCTCGGGGGTTACTTCCACGTCCAGGGCCACGGTGAGCGAGCCTTCGGAGGCCACCTGCCAGCCTTCCACGTCTTCCGAGGAAATGGCATAGTCTCCAGGGTTCAGGATTACGTCTCCTCCAGGGAGAGCGAGGGTATAAGCGGTGCCTTCGGTTTCGGCCTTCTGGATGGCGGCAATCACGGGCTGCTCCAGGGCGCCGAAAGCGGCGGCAATCTCTTTCATACGGGCTCCGTACGTCTTACCCAGCACCTTGAAGTTGGGCTTGATACGGAGGGTCATAATGCCGGTGGTGTCTTCCACGAACTCCATCTCCTTCACGTTCACTTCCGGCAGCACGATGCCCCCCACGGCATCCAGTGCGGTGCGGACTTTCTCGGAGATGACGGGGATCATCACCTTCTGCAGGGGCTGTCTGACGGGGATGTTCACCTTCTTGCGGATACCCAGGATGAGGGAGGTGGCCAGCTGAGCCAGGGCCATTCTCTCTTCCAGGGCGGTGTCCACCAGTTCCCGCCGGGGCTGCGGCATCAGGACAAAGTGCACGGACTCGGCGCCGGGCACGAGGTCGCAGTATAGCTGATCCATATAGAACGGAGCAATGGGGGCGGCCAGGATGGCTACGTCCTCAAGCACCGTGTACAGGGTGCTGTAGGCGGTCTTCTTGTCTTCCGTCATTTCTCCGGCCCAGAAGCGGGCGCGGTTGAGGCGGACGTACCAGTTGGAGACGTCGTCGCAGACGAAGTTCTCCAGGATACGGCCGGCGCTCTTTACGTCGTAGTCTTCGTACGCGGCGCGGACGTC
>JAEEQI010000180.1 GCA_016285215.1 Bacteroidales bacterium
CGCCCTCTCCTCCACCGGTCAGCGCTGCATCGTAAGTATGGGCGCCTTCAACACCGGCCTTATGAGCGGCAATCCCAAGTTGCAGATCAGAATGCAGTCGGACCATATGGGTATGGCCATCATTGCCCCGCCCAGCGCCCCCAGATCTATCCGCAAGAAGTTCAAAGGCCAGGACGATGAGCCCAAGATAGAGAGCGTATCCTCCTTCTTCCAGCGCACCGTCAACTACGACGGCATCCTGAAAAAGCTGTTCACAGACTACAGCTTCCTGGAAGAGATGGAGAACGGAGAAGATTTTATGGACGAGCTGTGGGAACTGCTCAGCGGCTATCACAACTACGTGAAGGAACCCCTCTTTGACGACCTCATCCCCCAGGACGAGATTGTGAAAGTATGGGAAGCCGCCAACTACTACTCTTTCTACAGCGACATCACAGCCCGCTACGGAATGATTCCCCTGCTCAAGGACATCATTGAAAAGGCCGAAGCCTCTTTCAACGACCCCAACCGCGCCGCTCACCTGCGCTTTGGTCACGACTACATCCTGGAAGGCCTGGTCACGCTCCTCAACGTCAACAATATGGGCGTGATTCCGGACACCCCCGAAGAGGCCAAATACTGGTTCCAGAACTACAACATCCCTATGGCGGGTACCATCCTGTTTGTCTTCTACAAGAACAAGCAGAACGATATCCTCTTCAAGGTTGTGCTCAACGAGAACGACGCCACCTTACCCAATCTCAAACCCGTACAGGGCAACTTCTATCGCTGGAGCGATTTCAGAGCCTACACGGACAAGATCATTGAGGAGCATCCTCAATTATAGATACGGTTGCAGGAATTCGGCTATCCGGTCCATCCAGGTATAGGATCCGGTACCGGGAGCGGCCGAAGTCATGAAACAATGTTCACGCGTGGCCAGGGTGTGCAGTTCGCACTGTACACCTATGGCCCGCATCTTTTCCCAGGCCTTCACCGAGTTCATAGCGGCCCAGCCGTCGGCGTCTCCGTGGATGAACAGCATGGGAGCCGTATCCAAATCAAAGGAGAATTCCGGAGCCAGCACGGCGGAATCGTCGTTTCCGCCGGTGGTATTGTGGGCATCCAGGCCGTCCGTCAGGAGGTAGGCCGGATAGATGCCAATCCCCCACTGCACCTTGCAGGAGAGCTTGTCTTTGTCATCAATGGGCCGATAAGACTGGTGGCGCGAAGAAGTGACGCCCATCATAGTCAGATGGCCGCCGGCCGAAGCTCCCATAATACCAATTCGGTCCGGATCCAGGCCTCTCTCTGCGGCCTCGCTGCGTACGATGCGGATGGCCCGCTGGAGATCCTGCCAGGCTGTGGTGTGCTTGGCCAGGCCCTCGGGACGAGGGGTACGGTATTTCATAGTAACCACGGTGATACCCATAGCATTGAGCATACGGCGTACCGGAGCCACTTCAAAACTCTTAGGGCTATTGCCCATATAGGATCCACCGGAATAGATAATCTGGATGGCTTTGGAGCGCTGAACGGCGGGAATGTGCCATTCAATATAAGGGATGCACTGCTGCTCCTGCCAGTTAGGAATCTTTCCCTCCGGCCAAATCTCTTCCTTTATATAGTCGGCCCGGTCTGCGTCGCTGGCAAAGCGTTCCATAATATCCTCTTCGGGTTCCAGGGGGCCCAGATAGCCCATCTGGCGCATAAACTCTACGCCGCGGTCAAAGCCGTAGGCGCCGTGTCCCTTGCCCGGATAGAGGTGCAGCTCGGCCGGAATGCCGCGCTTTCTTAGCTCACGGTACACCAGCGTGGAGCCGTTGGGGGAATAAATGTCAGTGCCGCCGTGATGCAGGCTCAGGGGGCAGGTCTTGCTGTCAAACTTAAAGACGGAGCTCAGCTGCACGTCCGGTCCATAGCCGTCCCGCGTGGCGGGCGTACCGGCCTCGGCATCCGTTGTGGCATAGGCCGGAGCATTCAGAATACCCCAGTTCACGTGGCAGGAAACCGTATCCAGCGCATCAATGGGAGTATAGGCCGAAGTCTGGGAACTGGTGGCCAGCAGCAGCGCCAGGTGCGACCCGGCCGACATAGAGATGACACCAATTTTCTCCGGATTGTAACCCCGCTTGGCAGCCTGGCTTCGGACCAGGCGCACGGCCCGCTGTCCGTCTTCCCAGGCCGACTGGTAAATGGGAAGGCCTTCGGGCCTGGGGGTGCGGTAAACAAAGTTGACGCACTGGATGCCCATAGCCGTGAGCTTCTTGTTCCAGTCCTTGATAAGGCCCACATCGCAGCAGTTCTGGTAGGAACCGCCGGAGATGAGAATCATACAAATGTCCTTCTTTACCGCCGGATCGGGGGCTTCAAACCACTCCAGATAGGCCGTACGGTGCTTGTCGGCCTTGAAATTGGGGGTCTTGACCTCGTCGGTCATTGCGGCTATCTGATGCGCCTGGGGATGGGGCATCTTGCCTTTGGGCCAGATGGGTTCTCTTACCTGGCCTTGCAGGCCCAGCGTTACTAACAGAAGGAGAAAGGTTACCAGCTTTTTCATAAGGGTTCGTTATTTCACCGCTAATTTAATAAGAAAATGGACAAAGTCTTCTTTTCGTCGCCAAGAATTGCTAACTTTAAGGTCACATTAAAACTACAATCCAATGACACAACTCATCGAATGTGTACCCAATTATAGCGAAGGGCGCGACAAGGCCGTTATTGACGCCATTGTGGCCGCCATCCGCACCGTAGAAGGCGTTCAGGTACTGGACGTGGACCCCGGAGAGGCCACCAACCGCACGGTGGTCACCTTTGTGGGAGAGCCCGCCCCGGTGTGCGAAGCCGCCTTCCGCGGCGCCGCCAAGGCCCAGGAGCTCATTGATATGCGCCAGCATCACGGGGCCCATCCCCGCAGCGGCGCCACGGACGTGCTGCCCCTCATTCCCGTAGCCGGAATTACTTTGGAGGAATGCGCCGCCCTGGCCCGTCAGCTGGCAGAGCGTATGTACAAGGAGCTGGGTATCCCCTGCTACTGCTACGAAGCCGCCGCCTTCAAGCCGGAGCGCAAGAACCTGGCCGTGTGCCGCGAGGGAGAGTACGAAGCCCTGCCGGAAAAGATGGCAGACCCGGCCCGCAAGCCGGACTTCGGCGGCAAGTGGGACCTCGTGGCCCAGAAGGCCGGTGCCTCCAATGTGGGCGCCCGCGGTTTCCTGGTGGCCGTCAACTTCAACCTCAACACCACCAGCACCCGCCGTGCTATGGCCGTTGCCTTTGACGTAAGAGAGAAAGGCCGAAAAGCCCGCGAAGGAGGCTCCCTCACCGGTAAGCTCCTGAAAGACGCCCAGGGCAACCAGATCTGGATTCCCGGCACTCTCAAGGGCTGCAAGGCCATTGGCTGGTACATAGATGAATACGGCATAGCCCAGGTGTCTATGAACATCACGGACATTGACGCCACTCCCCTGCACGTGGCCTTTGAAGAAGTGTCCCGCGCCGCAGCCGCCCGCGGCCTGCGCGTTACCGGGGCCGAGATTGTGGGCCTGGTGCCCCGCCGCGTGCTCCTGGAAGCCGGCCGCTTCTATCTGGAAAAACAGCAGCGCTCGCTGGGAATCAGCGAAGAAGAAATAGTAAAGATGGCCGTCCGCTCTATGTCGCTGGACGACCTCAAGCCCTTCAACCCCAAGGAGAAGGTCATCGAATACCTCATTGAAGGAGAGAAGAAAGGCCTGGCCCAGATGACGGTGGAAGGCTTCACCCGCGAGACGGCCAGCGAAAGCGCAGCCCCCGGCGGCGGGTCCGTTTCGGCCTGTATGGGTGCCTTTGGC
>JAEEQI010000181.1 GCA_016285215.1 Bacteroidales bacterium
TGGGATTGGTAAGCTGCGGAGCCACCTCTGCTATCTTGGCCTCCACCGCCTCCGACACAAACAGGCGGTCCTGCGGCGCAGGCCGCTGGTCGGGGTATTTCTGTGCGCAGGCGCTAAGGGCACAAAGGCCCAGGGCCAGGCTAATCAGCGTCTTTTTCATTGGAGAAGGAATAAGGTTTATCATCGTCAGCTACACCTCTCTTGAGGTTGGGTTCGGCGGCCATCTTGAAGTGCAGTTTGGCACCCTTCTGGAGGTCGGACTGGAGGAGGTAGTTGCGGGTCCATTCCTGACCGTTCACCTGCAGATCCTTCACGTAGAAGTTCTCTGCGCTGTTGTCCGGGGCCTCAATGACCACATCTCCGCCGTCCAGGTGCAGGGTTGCCTTCTTGAACAGGGGCGTTCCCAGAGCATACTGGCCGCTGCCGGGGCAAACCGGATAGAAGCCCAGGGCGCTGAATACGTACCAGGCGCTGGTCTGGCCGTTGTCCTCGTCTCCGCAGTAGGCATCGGCCCAAGGAGTGTAGAACTTCTCCATAACCTCGCGAACGCGGGCCTGGGTCTTCCAGGGCTGACGGCTCCAGTCGTACAGGTACAGCATATGCTGGATGGGCTGGTTGCCGTGGGCGTAGTTGCCCATACCCATCACGGTCATCTCAATAATCTCGTGGATGGGGAAGCCGTAGTAGCTGTCGTCGTACTTGGGCGGCATCACAAACACGGTGTCCATCTGGGCGTTGAAAGCGTCCTCTCCACCCATCAGGCCAATGAGGCCCTCGATGTCGTGGAATACGCTCCAGGTATAGTGCAGGGAGTTGCCTTCCGTGAAATCTCCACCCCATTTGAGAGGGCTGAAGGGCCGACGGAAGGTGCCATCGGCCTGGCGACCGTTCATAAGCTTGTACTCCGGATCAAAGACATTGCGGTAATTGAGGGCCGCCTTCTTATAGGGAGCCAGCTGCTCGTCGTCTATGTTCAGGGCCTTGCCCAGCTGGTAGATGCACCAGTCATCGTAGGCGTACTCCAAGGTGCGGGCGGCATTCTCCTTGATGCCCACATCGCAGGGTACGTAGCCCAGCTCGTCATAGTATTCCCAGCCCGTACGGCCGCTGGAGGCCACCGTGGGATGCACGGCGTGGGCGTCGTGGGTAACGGCTTCCCAAAGCTTTCCAATGTCGTAGTCACGGACGCCGGAAAGATAGGCATCGGCCACTACGGAGGCGCTGTTGTTGCCCACCATACAGTTTCTGTGACCCGGCGAAGCCCACTCGGGGAGGAAACCGCTTTCCAGATAGTCGTTCACCAGACCTTCCTGCACCTGCGAAGACACCTGCGGGAACAGCAGGTTCATCAGGGGGAAGAGGCTGCGGAAAGTATCCCAGAAGCCGGTATCCGTATAGAAATGACCCTTCTCCACCTCTCCGGTATGCGGGCTGTAGTGCTGCAGGGTACCAAACATACCAATCTCCGCGAGGTCGCGGGGGAACAGCAGGCTGCGGTACAGGCAGGTATAGAAGGTACGGAGGTGGTCAATGTTGTCGTCTTCCACTTCAATCTTGCCCAGGGCCTGGTTCCAGGCCGTCTGGGAGTACATCATCACTTCTTCAAACGGGTCGTTCACTTCTCCCAGATTGAGGCTGGCCTGCTCCAGGCTGATGAAGGAAGAAGCCACCTTGAGGGAGACCACCTGTCCCTTGGTGGTAGGGAAAGAAACCATACCAATGTTGGCCGGTGTCTTTTCTACCTCAAAGGGGGTATCGCTCTTGACAATGATGTAATTGCAGAAATTGGGGGCCACGCCGCCGTGGTTGTTCACGGCCCAGGCCTGGATGGTGTACTCGTCCACCACTTCCACCTTGCCGCCCTCGTAAGCGTCCAGCACCAGGTACGACTTCTCACTCTCCGGATAGGTAAAACGGAACCAGGCAGCGTGAGAAGAGGGAACCAGTTCGGCGGTTACGTCGTGGTCGGCCAGGTATACACTATAATAATAAGGTTTGGCTACCTCGGTCTTGTGAGAGAACCAGCTGGCGCGTTTTTCCTCATCGTAGTACGGGCCGGTGGTTACGGGCATCAGGCTGAAGGCGCCGTAGTCGTTAATCCAGGGAGAAGGCTGATGCGTCTGCTTGAAACCCCGGATGTGAGTGGCGTCATAGCGGTACGTCCAGCCGTCTCCGTTCTTGCCCGTCTGCGGCGTCCAGAAATGGGCGCCCCACGGTACGGCAATGGCCGGATAGGTGTTACCGGTGGAGAGGTTAAAGGTGGACAGGGTGCCCGCCATAGGGTTCACATACTCGGCCCATTCCCCCAGTTTCTTGGAAGTATTGACAATGGGCTGGGCACAGGCCATCACCAAAAGGGCAAAGGCCGAAAGGGTTATTAATTTGTGGCGCATAAGCTTGGCAGGACTACTTCTCTTCGTCCATTTTTTCTTTAACGTCTGTGCGGAATTTCTTCATAAAATCCTGGCCGAAACCGTACCAGGCCACAGCGAGGAAACCACCCACGAAGCCCCAGATGAGCACGCGCTTAGCGCGGCTGTTCACGGGACGCTGGGGCAGCGTTGCGGGCTGTACCACGGCATAAACCGGCTTCTCTTCCTGAATCTTGGCACGGGCCAGTTCACGCTGCTGGGCCATCTGGGAATAAATCTGGTTGGCCAGGGAAGCTTCTTCGCGGAGACGGTCTTTTTCGGCCGTTCCGCTCTGAAGGATTACGCTGCGGTCGTAGTCCACGGAGCGGGCATAGGCGGCCTGCGCCTTTACCAGTTCCTCGTGGGCTTCATCGGCCAGCATAACGTAGTAGTTATAGTCGTCCGTTGCCTTCTTGGTGCGGTAGTTGGACACATACACCTGCAGGCGGGTGCACACCGTATCGGCCAGTTGCTTGGCCATCATGCGGTCATCCATCGTCACGGTGATGGTGGTCACGCCCGTCTTTTTATCAACCTCGGCCCCAATGCACTGGGACAGCTTCTTGACAACCGCCGCCTGCTTGGTGGTAAGCTCGGTGGGGTCATCTACACCGGTGTAAGGTTTCTCATTCTTCTTGGGCTTGTAGTTGGGCTTGTCTTCCCCGCTCAGGTGCTTGTACACCGTGGTATGCTTGGGCTGTACTCCCTCCTCGGCCTGCTTGGGGCTCACGTAGGAAGTTAGCGGAACATCCAGCAGAGCGGCCAGAAAAGGCGTGCTGTGGCTAATCTCCGGGAAGAGGGTGATGTTCATAGCATCCGTGGAAGAACCCATAGAGGCGCCACCCAGACCCAGCATATTGGTAAGGCTGGAAAGGCTGGAGGAGGAACGGCTCTGAAGCTCGGGAGCCAGCGTCATACTAACACTGTAGGTCCTTTTCATCATAAGGGCCGAAACCACACCCAGGCAACCAAAGATAAAGCCAATGAGGATGATCTGCTTCCAGTGCTTGAGCAGCTTGGTCAGAATGCCCATCCAGTCAATCTCGAACTCGTCGTCGTAAGATTCCTGGTAGGGAGGATTGTTCAGATTCTCTTCCATAGGGCTTATTTCTTTAAGGCGTTAACAACGGTTACGATGGCCATACCCAACGTACCCACGGAGGCGGCGGCGGAGCTGATGGCTACGAGGCCGGTGTAGTCGGCTTTCTCGTTCTTTCTCTCCTTGTCCGGGACAAAGATCTCGGATCCGGGTTCTACCCGCATGCTGGAACGCACCTTCTTGGCGCGGCCGCCCATAGACACCAGATACTTCTTGGCTCTGCGGGCGTTCTGGGAATAACCGCCGGCGGCGTCAATGTAATCTGCCACGGT
>JAEEQI010000026.1 GCA_016285215.1 Bacteroidales bacterium
GAGAAGAATTTGAAAAGATGCGCAGCAGGGCCGATGAGAAGAAGTGGTCCAAGGAAGTCCGCGCCATCTTTGACAAGGAAATGGCCCGCCTGGAGAAGTACAACCCCACTTCGCCGGACTACAGCATCCAGTTTGCCTACATCCAGTTTATGCTGGACCTCCCCTGGGGAGAAATGTCGGACGACAACCTGGACCTGGCCCACGCCCAGGAAGTGCTGGACCAGGACCACTTTGGCCTGGACCAGGTGAAGGACCGCATTATCGAGTACCTGGCCGTCCTCAAACTCAAGGGCAATATGAAATCGCCCATCCTGTGCCTGTGGGGCCCTCCCGGAGTGGGTAAGACCTCCCTGGGCAAGTCCATTGCCAAGGCACTGGGCCGTAAATATATCCGCATCTCGCTGGGCGGTATGCACGACGAGGCAGAGATTCGAGGCCACCGCAAAACCTATGTGGGAGCCCTCCCGGGCCGTATCCTCAGCGGCATCCAGCGCGCCGGCACCTCCAATCCGGTGATTGTGCTGGACGAGATTGACAAGCTGGCATCGGACTTCAAGGGAGACCCTTCCAGCGCCCTTCTGGAAGCCCTGGACCCCGAGCAGAACAGCACCTTCCACGACAACTACCTGGACATTGACTACGACCTTAGCAATGTCCTGTTCATCACCACCGCCAACGGCATAGGTTCCATCCAGCCGGCCCTCAAGGACCGTATGGAGATGATCAACGTATCCGGCTATCTGGCCGAAGAAAAGCTCCAGATTGCCCACCAGTACCTGGTACCCAAGCAGCTCACGGAGCACGGTTTAAGGGCCGATGAACTCTCCATCTCCGATGAAGCCCTCAAGGAGATTGTGGACCAGTACACCCACGAGAGCGGTGTCCGCGGCCTGGAGAAGCAGATTGCCAAGGTGGCCCGCGTGACGGCCAAGAAGATGGCGATGGAGCAGGAGTTCCCCCGCACCATAGGTCCCGAGCACCTGCGCGAATACCTGGGCCTTCCCACGGCCTTCCACGACGACGTGGCCGGCAACGAAGGCGTTGGTGTGGTAACCGGTCTGGCCTGGACCGAGATGGGAGGAGAAGTCCTCTTTGTGGAAAGCCAGGTATCGGCCGGAAAGGGCAACCTGTCTATGACGGGTAACCTGGGTGACGTAATGAAGGAAAGCGCCCAGATTGCCTGGCAGTACATCAAGGCCCATCCCGAACTGGCCGGCACCACCACCGAGGAGTTCATGAAAAAGGACATCCACCTGCACGTACCGGAAGGCGCCACGCCCAAGGACGGTCCTTCGGCCGGTATTACCATGGTGAGTTCTATGGTGAGCGCCCTGCGCGGTCAGGCCCCCAAGAAGGGCATTGCCATGACCGGTGAAATGACCCTCCGCGGCCGCGTGCTGCCGGTGGGCGGCATCAAGGAGAAGATCCTGGCTGCCAAACGCGCCGGTGTGCACACCATCGTGATTTCGGAAGAAAACCGAAAAGATGTAGAAGATATCAAGGAAATTTACATAAAAGGTCTTATCTTTGTCTATGTGAAAACGATAGCAGACGTTATCGACTTCATTTTTTAGGCAATGGACGTAAAGATCGAGCAATCTTGGAAAAACGCACTGGCGGGCGAATTCGAGAAACCGTATTTCGCAGAGCTGGTGCGCTTTCTGCATCAGGAAAAGGCCGCCGGAAAGGTTATCTACCCGCCCGGAAGCCAGATTTTCCACGCTTTTGACCTTACGCCCGTAGACAAAGTAAAGGTGGTCATCCTGGGCCAGGATCCCTATCACGGCCCCGGACAGGCTATGGGCCTTTCCTTCTCGGTTCCGGACGGCATTCTGGCGCCCCCCTCCCTCAAGAACATCTTCAAGGAGATAGAGAGCGACCTGGGTATCCGGATGAGCGGAGCCACCAACCTGGAGCCCTGGGCCCGGCAGGGAGTGCTGCTCCTCAACAGCGTCCTCACCGTGCTGGCCGGCACGCCCACTTCGCACAGCGGCATTGGCTGGCAGGAGTTCACGGACGCCGTTATCCGCTATCTGTCCGCAGAACGCAGCGGCATCGTCTTCCTGCTCTGGGGCCGGTATGCGCAGGAGAAATCGGCCCTTATTGATACCACGCGGCACCACGTGCTGTTGGCGGCCCATCCGTCTCCGCTGGCCCGGGGAGCCTTCTTCGGTTGCCGGCATTTTTCCAAGACCAATCAAATTCTTCAATCCGAGGGCCTCGAGCCCATAGACTGGCAGTTATGAAACACATTGCACTTTTCCCCGGTTCGTTTGACCCGTTTACGGCCGGCCATCTGAATATCCTGAAGCGCGCCCTCACCATGTTTGACGAGGTAGTGGTGGCCGTGGGTATCAACCAGGACAAACCGGGCTTTTTCTCTATGGAAAAGCGCCTGGACATTATCCGGCAGGCCACCAAGGGTATGGAAGGTGTTTCCGTGATTCAGTACGACTGCCTTACCATTGACGCCTGCCGCCAGATGGGCATCAACCACATTGTGAGGGGTGTCCGTAATATGATTGACTTTGAGACGGAGCGCTCCATAGCAGACGCCAACCGCCGTCTGGCCCCGGAGATTGAGACCATCATCATCCCTACGGCCCAGGAGTTTGCGCACATCAGCTCTTCGGCCGTGCGGGACATCCTGCGCCACGGCGGAGACCTCTCCACCTTTATTCCGGAGGGCGTGGTCCTATGAGAAAGCTTCTGCTAAGCGCTTGGGCCCTTCTCTTATGCCTGAGGGCCTTTGCCCAACAGCCCTACCCCGAGCTGGGGGCCAAGCTGGACCAGTATTTCATTGCCCTGGCCGGAGAACCCGCCAGCGTGCAGAACGAAGAATGCGATTTCCTCATTGAGACCTGCCAGGACTCCCTGGTGCGGCAGTATACGGCTCTCAAAATCTACGACCATTTTCTCAAGTCCAAGATTATGGGAGACGATGCCGTGGCCGTTCACGTGGCCCGCAAGTGGTTCCTCTCCGGTGCCGTCAAGATGAAAACCGACGAGGACCTGCTCAACGCCCAGATCTACGTGAAGTTCAACGAGTCTTCGCTCATTGGATGCCCCGCTCCCGCCCTGACGCTCTTTACCCCGGACAGCACCAAACTGCGCATTCCGGCCAAGAACACGTACTCCGTGCTGTATTTCTACGACACCGGCTGCGCCACCTGCAAGCGGGAAACGCCCAAGCTGCAAAAGTTGGTAGCCTCTGAGAAGTATCCCATCAACGTTTACGCCATCTATGTGGGGGCATCGGCCCAAGAATGGGCAGCCTACCGAGAAAACTTTGAAGGCGTCACCCATCTCTGGGACCCCGCCATTACCTCCGACTGGCAACTCCTCTATGGCGTCCTGCAGACTCCCAAGCTATTCCTGGTGAACAATAACGGCGACATCGTGGGCCGCGGGCTGGATACTTCGGCCCTGGAAATCCTCCTCAACCGCGAATTCTCCAAAGAGGAATACGTGTATGGAGAGGAAGGTGAGATGGAGCGCCTGCAGCAGCTCTTTTCGGCCTATGGAGATACCCTCAAGACCTCTGACGTAATGTCCGTGGCCGATTATATGGCCCAGAGGACCTTTGGAGAAGGTGATGTCACCGCCTACAAGCAGACTTTCGGAGACCTGCTGTACTACCTCTTCTCCCAGAGAACGGAGGTGTACCGAGACGCCAGCGTCCCCTTCATCCAGAAGTACATTGAGCAGCCGGAAATTTGGAATACGGAGGCCGATAAAGCCCAGATCACATCCCTGGGAGAACTGATGGTGACCCTGGCCAACCGCACCCCAGTGGGCTCCGAGGTTCCCGACCTCACGGTAGATGGCCTGCTCAGACGCAAGCCCGGCCTGTTCCGGAAGTCCCACAAGGAGGGCACGTTCAAGCTCCGCAAGCTCAAGGGGAACCCCACGTACGTGGTGTTCTACACCCCCAGCTGTTCCAACTGCAAGAAGATCCTGGGAGCCGTGGACGATATAGTGATGTCCAACCGTAAGGCCAAGGTTCTCCTCATTGATATGGACGCCCTGTACAGCAACAAGCCCGAAATGGCCAACCAGCTCCTGGACAACTTTGACCTCTCCGTGCTCCCGTTTGTGATCCAACTGGACCGCAAAGGCATTGTCCAGCACCGCTATGTACAACTCTTGAAATAATTCGTTATCTTTGTGACCGTTATGGCGCGAAAGAAAAAGAGCATACCCGGAGTAGATCCAGCCTACCTGGAGAAGCAGAAAGAAATGCTTCTCCGGAAGAACAGGTATATGCTCTATTTCAACGACAGTGAAGTGGCAGCCATTGACGAGTACTGTTCCCGTTTCAAGGTCCACGCCAAAGCCACCCTATTCCGGGAGGCCATTATGTCCAAAGTTCTCTCCGAACTGGAAGAAAACCACCCTACACTGTTCTAAATAAACATCCTCCGGAAAGAAGAGGTTCCCTCCAGGGAGAGCCTCCTGAAGGTACGGACCTTCGGTCCTATCCCTCCCACCGCTTCGCGGCGGGCCCCTCCCATTCACGAGCCATGGGCGGCTACGCCTTCCGGAGGCTCTCCCTTCCGGTCACTAATAGAATTATAGTTTCCGAGTAGAACCTCTGAAGATAGCGGCGGCGAGGAGAAGGAGGAAGAGGAAGACGGAGACGCGGCCCACCATATCGCCGTAGCGGACAAAGAAGGTTTGTTCCGTGGAGAGTCCCACGCGGCCTTCCAGGAGGGCGGGTTCCCACCAGGAGGTGCGGTCTACGATTTGACCGGCGGGGCTGATGAAGGCCGATATACCCGTATTGGCGCAGCGGGCCACCCAGCGGCGTGTTTCGATGGCACGCAGGCGGCTGTAATTGAGGTGCTGCCGGTAGCCGGGGGTGTTGCCCCACCAGGCGTCGTTGGTGATGACCGCCAGCAGCTGGGCTCCCTTGCGAACATACCCCGTGCAGAATTCTCCGTAAACTGATTCATAACAGATGGCAGTTCCAATGGGAAGACTTCCTACAGGGGTCGGGAAGGAAGCCGTGAGGCAGGTGATGTAAGGCTGACCCACGTCCTTGGCCATAAGATTGCCTCCCAGGAGGTTCTCCAGGGGGATGAACACCTTGGGATAAGGGGTGAGTTCCGTACCCACTACCAGTTTGGACTTGTGATACAGCTGATACACGCCGGTTGTATCGGTGAGGATGGCCGAATTGTGCAGCAGGGCCCACAGATGCCGGCCATTGGCTACCTCGCCAAAGTCGTAGGCGCAATCGTTGGGCTTGGAATACGCATAGACACTCTCGATGGTGGAAGCACCATACAGGAAAGTGGCCTGCGGATGGGTCTTGAGGAAATTCTGGAAGCGGAGGAAGGTCTCGTGCTGCAGGACGTGATCCGTGTACACGTGCGAGGTGAAGGTCTCCGGCGCCAGCACCAGGGTGGGCTCGTGGGTGGACCAATCGGCCTGCTCCAATAAGGCCAGATAGCGCTTGTCCTGCTCTTCGCGGGAAAGCGACTGGAATTTCTCGTAAGGGTCGTAATTGGGCTGGCCGATGACTACCTTCAAGGTGGGCTCTGAGGCTTTGGGCTTTTCAAAGGCAGACCACACCATAGGCCCAAAAACCGCCAGCAGGGCTCCTCCAAGGGCAGCCACGCGGGCCTTGCTATTCCAACGCGCTATGCGTCCGTCGGATAGGGAAACCATTAGGCCCAAGAGGCTGAGGTTGCTAACCCAGACCCACAGCGAACCGCCCAGGGTGCCCAGCACGGAGTACCACTGGATGAGGCCGGTGGTATCGGCAAAGGCGTTACCCAGCACCAGCCAGGGCCAGGAAATCTGCGCCACCGTGAGGTAATACCGCTCCCAGGCTATCCAGGCGGCGGCCAGGAACACGTACGGCAGCACGCCCCGGGTGCGGCGCTTGACCCAGCGGAAAGCGCCAAAGACCACGCTCATCTGCAGGGCATTGGCCAGGATGGCAAAGACGGCGCCACCTACCGTGGCTCCCCCCACCCACCAGGTGGTTGCGGCGTTCCAAAGCACGAAGGCTCCGTAATGCCACCACCAGAAATGCTTCACTTTGTATTCCGTGGCCAGCCGCTCCATAATAAGGAGCGGGAGAAAACCTATGAGAGCCAGCCAGCCCAGGTGCGGGACCAGCCAGGGAAGGCTCATCAGAAGGGTAAAGGCCAGCGTAAGGGCCGTGAATATGAGAGTCCGCTTTTTCATTATGACAAATTTACGGATTTTTTCGTAACTTCGCAGAGATATATAGAATAGGAAGCATGACTGACAAAAAGAAAGTGCAGAAAGTGGCCAAGAACACCCGGTGGATCTGGAAGAACCTCCTGCTGGGCGTGGCTTTTGTGATGTTGCTGGGCCTTTTGGCCGCGTGGAGTCTGGGCCTTATTACCCGCCACGGTCAAGTGGTCAAGACACCGGACTTTGCCAACCTCTCCGTTCCCCAGGCCAAGGAACTGGCTTCCCGTTCGCACGTGAGCGTGAAGGTGGTGGACTCCGTGTTTGTGCGGCGTCTGGCCGGCGGCGTGGTGTACCGTCAGCAGCCCAAGGCCGGTGCTACCGTCAAGAAAGGCCGCAGCATCTTCCTCACCATCAACTCCGTGGTTCCCCGCAAGGTGGTGATGCCCAACCTCTTCGGTTATTCCGTAACGGAAGCCCGCGCAGAGCTCCGCAACCGCGGTCTCAACCTGGGCCGTCTCAACTATATCAAAGACATAGCCACCAACAATGTCCTGGGCCAGAGCTGCGAAGGCCTGGAAGTGGCCGCCGGAGACCTGGTGGTGAGCGGTTCCGTGATTGACCTCATTGTGGGCGTGGGAGACCAGGACAACCAGACCACGGTTCCCAAGCTCACCGGTATGAAGTACGTGAACGCCGTGGATGCCATCCAGGAGCGTTTCCTCAACGTGGGCAAGATTACGTTCGATCCTGAAATCAAGACCTACGCCGACTCTATGAACGCCGTGGTGTACAAGCAGGATCCGGCCGGAGCCGGCCGCTCCCTGGGAGCCAACGTAAACTTCGCTCTCACCCTGGATCTCTCCAAACTCCCCGCAGGTAAATAAGAGATTCTTCGCTTCGCTCAGAATGACAGAAGACCTTCTCACCATAGTTCAATCGAAGGACCCAGTCGCTCAGCAGAGCGACCGGCCGGAGGCCGCGGGGGATAATAGGGGGCAGAGCCCCCTCGAAAAAGATGGTGCGGGGGCTTGCGAGGATGAAATGTTCGAGCACTTTCGCTTGAACGTGGATAAGGGGCAGGAGCCGGTCCGGATAGACAAGTATATAGCCGATCATCAGGAAGACACCTCCCGCAACCGGGTACAGCAGGCCATCAAGCTGGGCTATGTACTTGTGAACGACAAGGTAGTCAAGGCCAACTATATCGTTCGGCCTTCAGACGTGGTCAAGTTCGTGATGCCTTACGAGCGCCGCGGAACTGAGATTCTTCCGGAAAACATTCCCCTGGACAAAGTCTATGAAGACGACGACGTGCTGGTGGTGAACAAGCCCGCCGGAATGGTGGTGCACCCCGGGCACGGCAACTACAACGGGACGCTGGTCAATGCTCTGGCCTATTACCTCCACCTCTCCCCCGATGTGGAGGACGAGCGGATGGGCGTTCTGGTGCACCGCATAGACAAAGACACCAGCGGTCTGCTGGTGATTGCCAAGAATCCTTCGGCCCAGCTCAATCTGGCCGACCAATTCTTTGTCCACTCCATTGACCGTATTTACACGGCGGTGGTGTGGGGCAACATTACCGAGGACGAAGGCACCATCGAGGGCACCATTGGCCGCGACCCCAACGACCGCCTGCGCTTCCGCGTATACGACGACCCCGAGAAGGGAAAATGGGCCGTGACGCACTGGCGCGTGCTGGAGCGCTTTGGCTTCATCACCGTGGTGGAATGCCGCCTGGAAACGGGCCGAACGCACCAGATCCGCGTTCATATGTCGTCCATCGGCCATCCCCTCTTTAACGACGAAAGATACGGCGGGTCCGAGATCCGCCAGGGCACCATCTATGCCAAATACAAGCAGTTTATCCAGAACTGCTTTGCCCTCTGCCCCCGGCAGGCTCTCCACGCCCGCACCCTGGGCTTCACCCATCCAAAAACAGGAGAGAGACTTCATTTCGAAGTCCCTCTCCCGGAAGATATGTCCGCCCTCATTGAAAAGTGGCGGAATTACATTCAAAGTAATTAGTCAATTCGGTCGAAACCAGTGTAAGGACGGAGGCAAGCGGGAATCTCGATGTATCCGTCTTTCTGGTTGTCTTCCAGCAGGGCGGCCACTACGCGGGGCAGGGCCAGGGAGCTGCCGTTGAGCGTGTGAGCCAGCTGCATCTTGCCGTCTTCGTCTTTGTAGCGGCACTTGAGGCGGTTGGCCTGGTAGCTCTCGAAGTTGGATACGGAGGAAATCTCCAGCCAGCGGCCCTGAGCAGCGCTCCAGAGCTCGAAGTCATAGGTGATGGCGCTGGTGAAGCTCATATCGCCGCCGCAGAGGCGAAGGATACGGTACTTCAGACCCAGCTCGTTGACCAGGCTCTCTACGTGGGCCACCATCTCGTCCAGGGCGGCGTAGCTGTTCTCGGGCTTCTCTACACGCACAATCTCCACCTTGTCAAACTGGTGCAGGCGGTTGAGACCGCGGACGTCCTTACCGTACGAACCGGCTTCACGGCGGAAGCAGGGAGTGTAAGCGGTAAGCTTCTGGGGGAACTGGTCTGCGCCCAGGATCACGTCACGGAAGATATTGGTAACGGGGACCTCGGCGGTGGGAACCATATAGAAATCGTCCAGGTTGGCGTGGTACATCTGGCCTTCCTTGTCGGGCAGCTGACCGGTACCGAAACCGGAAGCGGCATTGACCATCACGGGAGGCTCCACTTCCTTGTAGCCGGCAGCGGTATTGCGGTCCAGGAAGTAGTTGATGAGGGCGCGCTGGAGCTTGGCACCCTTACCTTTATATACAGGGAAACCGGCGCCGGTGATCTTTACACCCAGGTCGAAGTCAATGATGTCGTACTTCTTGGCCAGTTCCCAGTGCGGGAGGGCATTCTCGGGGAGCTGTACCTCGGGGCCGCCCATCTTCACCACCAGGTTGTCCTCGGCTCCCTTTCCTTCGGGAACGAGGTCGCAGGGGATGTTGGGAAGGAGTACCAGCTGGTTCTGCAGCTGCTCAATGGTATCATCGGCCTCCTTGAGAAGGGCGTTGGAGCGGTCCTTCAGGGTTCCTACCTCGGCCTTGGCGGCTTCGGCTTCGGCCTTTTTGCCTTCTTTCATCAGCTGGCCAATGGCGGCGGCGGCTTTCTTCTGCTCTGCCAGGAGGGCGTCGCTCTCGGTCTGGAGGGCCTTGCGCCTGTCGTCCAGGGCAATGACATTCTCTACAATGGCGCGGGCGTCAAAATTCTTGACTGCCAGCTTCTTGATAACAAACTCCGGATTTTCGCGGAGGAGTTTCAGTGTAAGCATATACCTTAGTATTAATGATAAAGGAGGACTGTCCCGCTTTGGGTACAGGTCCTCCTTTTACAATCTTTTGTACCTTCGGGTTTAGTTCTCGAAAGGAACTACGGAAACGAAGGACTTGTCTTCACGCTTGCGGGTGAACTTCACGGTGCCGTCTACGAGAGCGTAGAGGGTGTGATCCTTACCCATACCCACGTTGAGACCAGGGTTGTGAACAGTACCGCGCTGACGCACGATGATGTTGCCGGCCTTTACGACTTCCTCGCCGAACTTCTTGATACCAAGACGTTTGGAATGCGACTCACGACCGTTCTTAGAACTGGATTGACCTTTCTTGTGTGCCATAATCTTTCAGTCTTTAAAAAGTTAAGCGATAGCGTCGATGTGGATCTTGGTGAGCTTCTGGCGATGGCCATTCAGCGTCTGGAAACCCTTGCGACGAATTTTCTTGAATACGAGCACTTTCTTGGCTTTGGCGTCATCGTCTACGACGGTGGCGGTAACCTTGGCTCCCTTCACATAAGGAGTACCGACCTTTACTTTGCCCTCATTGTCTACGAGGAGCACTTTGTCGAACTCTACGGACTCTCCGTTCTTGGCGGTAAGGCGGTTTACGAAGATGTCCATTCCAGCTTCTACTTTGAACTGCTGGCTTGCAATGTCAACGATTGCGAACATTTGTAAAACTTGTTTAAAGTTTCGACCGTAAGCGTCTGCCTTCCCGGCAGATCTTGATAGAGCTCAGCGGCCATCTCAAAAATTGGGACTGCAAAGATACGGATTTTTCCGTGAAAACC
Organism: Bacteroidales bacterium; assembly: GCA_016285215.1. The sequence goes on from JAEEQI010000026.1 coordinate 10,262, forward strand.
AAATTTTTCCCTCAAAATTGCGTACCTTTGCTTTGCTATGGAGAAAGAGCGCATCATTTTGGGCATAGACCCTGGCACCCAGCTACTTGGCTTTGGTATCATCCGCGTCTTGGGCAAGAAGGCCCAGTACGTGGATATGGGCGTTCTGGACCTCCGCAAAGAGAAGGACGCGTACGTAAAGCTCAAGGCCATCTACGAGTGCATCTCCGAGGTATGCAAAAGCTACCATCCCACCGAGCTGGCCATCGAGAGCCCCTTCTACGGAAAGAACGCGCAGGTTGTCCTTAAACTCGGGCGCGCGCAAGGGGCCGCTATGATTGCCGCCCTGGAATACGGCGTAGAATCCGTGACGGAATACGCCCCCCGTAAGGCCAAGGAAGCCATTGTGGGCAACGGTGCCGCCTCCAAGGAGCAGGTGCAGATGATGCTGGAGAAAACCCTGCAGGTCAAGCTGGAAAGCCGCCACCTGGATGCAACGGATGCCCTGGCCATAGCCCTCTGCCATTTCTACGAAACGTCTTCTCCGCTCAAGGCCGCCAAAGGCAAAGGCGGCTGGGAACAGTTCATAAAAGACCATCCCGACAGAATTTCTTAAATTTTTATTAAACTTTTCACAGGCACGTGTGTCTAAAAGAGTGTTTGTGAGAAAAAGTTTATGGTTAAGAAATTGCTGCTGGCCCTTGCAGGCCTCTTCATCGCACTCACGTTGAGCGCTCAGAATCACAAGATTACCCTTCAATTGCAGGATGCATCCACCGGTGAAGCCGTAGGTTTTGCCACGGTCTCCGTGACCCCCGCCAAGGGACAGGCCAAGTACACCCTGACCGGAAGTGACGGTAAAGCCACCATCGAAAAGGTGCGCGCCGGCGTTTACACCCTCAAGGCCGAACTCCTGGGCTACAAGCCCTACGAGAAGGTCGTGGATCTGAAGGCCGATGCCAACCTGGGCATCATCAAGATGGAACTGGACCAGGAAGTCCTGGACGCCGCTTCCGTGAGCGCCGTGGGTAACCCCATCATCATCAAGAAAGACACGGTAGAGTACAATGCCTCCTCCTTCAAAATCTCCGACGACAATATGCTCGTAGACCTCCTGAAGAAGCTCCCGGGCATTGAAGTGGGAGAAGACGGCAGCATCACCTCCAACGGTGAAACCATCTCCAAAATCACCATCGACGGCAAGACCTTCTTCCTGGACGACCCTCAGCTGGCTTCCAGCAACCTCCCCGCCAAGCTCGTGGAGAAAGTGAAGGTAATCAAGAAGAAGAGTGAGCAGGCCGAATTCACCGGCATCGACGACGGCAACGACGAAACCATCATCGACCTCACCGTGCAGAAGAGTATGATGAACGGCGTATTCGGTAACCTCACCGCCGGCGCCGGACACGATGTCCCTTCGGCCAATAATTCCCTCAACGACTGGCGCTTTACCGGTAACGGTATGGTGGGCCGCTTTGCCAGCGATTCCCAGATCAGCGTGATTGCCAACGGTAACAACGGTGCCGGCGGCATGGGCTTCAGCAACTTCTCCGGCAATATGATGAGCGCCATGATGGGCGGCATGGGTGGCCGTGGCGGCGGTATGGGCGGCTTTGGCGGATTCGGCGGATTCGGCGGCGGCTCCGGCATCACCACCTCCTGGATGGGCGGTGTCAACGCCTCCCTGGACCTGCTGGACAACAAGATGGAATTTGCCTCCAACTATACCTACAACGGTTCCAACTCCACCACCCTGCAGGACTCCTACAAGGAGACCTACCAGGCCGACGGTACCAGCCTCATCTCAGAGACCAACTCCAGCAATCTGCAGAGCACTTACGGACACCGCGTGGGTCTTCGCATTGACCACAAGTTCTCCGACAACACCTCCCTGATGATCCAGCCCCAGTTCAGCTTTGGCGGCGGCAACTACCTGCAGCAGTCGGTCTTTGACACCTGGAAGAATGTGATGGACGAGGCCAACCTTACCAACAACGGTTACACCAACAACAGCGGCAAGAACAAGAACCTGCAGGCCAACGGCCGCGCCCTGTTCCGCCAGCGTCTGGGTATGCCTGGTAGAACCCTCTCCCTCAATGTGGACTGGAACATCTCCAACAACCGTATGGACGGTTACAACCAGTCCCTCACCAATACCTACCTGGGAGGTATTATGAACACCACGCTGGTGAACCAGCGCATTGACCAGACCACCAAGCAGCGCAGTTTGGGTGCCCGTCTGGTATACACCGAGCCTCTGGGCAACAACTTCTATCTGGAAGGCAGCTATCAGGTCAACTGGTCCTACAATACCACTGAGAAGTTGGTTTACAACAGCGGCGAGCCCTATGACTATTATGCCACGCAGCCGTTTGCCATCAACGATCTCTTTATGAAATACAAGACGGATGATGAGACGTATGATGCCACTTACAGCAACAGCGTTGTCAACCGCAACCTCAACCAGAACATTGGCGTAGCCTTTATGTACCAGGACAACGGCCTGCGGGCACAGCTGGGTGCTTCGGCCATTCCTACCAACCAGTACAACCTCACCAACGGCAAGGAATACGATCCCGGCACCATCTGGAACTTTGCTCCCCGCGCCATGCTGTTCTACGACTTCACCGACAATGCCAACATCCGTCTGTTCTATAACGGCCGAAGCGGTCAGCCTTCTACCAGCCAGCTCAACCCGGTACTGGATAACTCCAACCCGCTGTCCCTGAGCCTGGGTAACCCTTACCTGACGCCGTACTTCAACCACAATGTGCGTACGGAACTGGAATTCTCCAACCGGGCCACGTTCTTCACCGCCCGCCTCAACCTGAGCGGGGGCGTGAACCAGAACCCCATCACCAACGCCAACTGGTACGATGTAGGCGGCCGTCAGTATTCCTTCCCCGTGAACGGCAAGAATACTTACAATACCAGCGCCTCCATTATGGTGAACGCCCCCATTGCCAAGTCCAACTTCTCCATATCCAACACCCTCAATGCCAGCTACAGTATGACCAGCAGCTTCATTGGAGCCACCTCGCTGGATATGACAGGCTTCTTCAAGGAAGACGGCAACTTTGACTACGAGAAGTTCCACCAGTACTACTTTGAGGACAATACGAGCAAGTGGGCCACAGACTTCCTGGCCAACGAGACCCGCTCCCTCAACCTCACCGAGAACTTCCGCGCCACCTACCGTTCGGACTATGTGGAATTCCAAGTAGGCGCCCGCACCACCGTCCGCAAGCCCTGGTACACCGTGCAGGCTCAGACGGCGGCCACCTGGAACAACGCTGTAAGCGGCAGCTTCTCCTGGACCATTGGCACCAGCGGCTGGGAAATCCGGACCGACGCCAACTACAGATGGTACAACGGTTACACCACCAGCCAGCCCTCTGAGTTTGTATGGAACGCTTCCATTTCCAAGCAGATCCTCCGCAAGCAGGCTACCATTGCCCTGCGAGCCAACGACATCCTGGGCCAGTCCCGTGCACAGAACATTGCCATCACGGACAACTACTACCAGGAGACCCGTAACAACACCATAGGACGGTATATTATGCTCACCTTTACCTGGCGATTCGGCACCTTCGGTGGTAACCGCCGGGGTAATTTCCGTCCCGGCGCCGGCGGTCCGCCTATGATGGGTGGCGGCTTTGGCGGCGGCTTCGGCGGCGGTCGTCCCTAATTGAAAAATCCATACGGTCGGACCCGGTTAAAGGGCCCGACCGCTTGCGTATATCCGCTTAAAGTTGTATCTTTGCGGACTTTATGAAAGAAGCCACCTGCCAATTGTGGCACAGTTAGTTAAGCAACTATATGGTTAGAAAAATGCTAATGGCCGTAGCCGGCCTTCTGATGGCTCTCACCCTGAGCGCCCAGAACTACAAAATTACCCTCCAGTTACAGGACGCCAGCAACGGCGAAGCCATTGGCTTTGCCACGGTCTCCGTGACTCCGGAAAAAGGACAAGCCAAGTACACCTTGTCGGGCAGTGACGGTAAAGCCACCATCGAAAAGGTGCACGCCGGCGTTTACACCCTCAAGGCCGAACTGATGGGCTACATCACGCACGAGCAGAAACTGGACCTGAGGGCCGATGCCAACCTGGGCATCATCAAGATGGAGCAGGACCGCGAAGTGCTGGATGCCGCTTCCGTAAGCGCCGTGGGTAACCCCATCATCATCAAGAAAGATACGGTGGAGTACAACGCCTCCTCGTTCAAGATATCCGACGACAATATGCTGGAAGACCTCCTCAAGAAGCTCCCCGGCGTGGAAGTGAACGAAGACGGCTCCATCACCGCCAACGGTGAAACCATCACCAAGATAACCATCGACGGCAAGACCTTCTTCCTGGACGACCCTGAACTGGCCTCCAAGAACATCCCCGCCAAGCTCATCGAGAAGGTGAAAGTGGTGAAGAAGAAGAGCGAGCAGGCCGAATTTACCGGCATCGACGACGGTGAAGACGAGACCGTCATTGACCTGAGTGTCCAGAAGGGCATGATGAACGGCTTGTTTGGCAACCTCATGGCCGGCGGTGGCCACGACCTCCCCTCCAAGAGCAAGGAAGGCGCCATGAACGACTGGCGCTGGCAGGGATCCTTCATGGGAGGCCGGTTCTCCGAAGGCAACCAGATCAGCATCATCGCCAACGCCAACAATACCAACAACCGCGGCTTCAACGACCTGTCCGGCAACATGATGGGCAACATGATGGGCGGCGGTGGCGGCTTTGGCGGCGGAAACGGCATCAACACCACCTGGATGGGCGGTGTCAACGCCAACTTCGACCTCTTTGACGACCGGATGCAGCTGGGCGGCAACTACCTGTACAACGGTTCCATCCGCGACGCCCTGCAGACCAGCTACAAGGAGACCTACCGCGAAGACGGTTCCACCCTGATCTCCAACACGGAAAGCAGCAACCACCGCTTCACGGACGGCCACCGCTTTGGCATGCGCCTGGAGCACAAGTTCTCCGAAAAGACTTCCATCCTCTTCCAGCCGCAGTTCAACTTTGGCCGCGGTTATTACACGCAGCAGAGCATCTTTGACACGGATACCCGTGACAAGGACGGAAACACCAACCCCACCAACGAGGGTTTCACCAACAACAACGGTAACAACAACAACTGGAGCACCAACGGCTTCATGCTGCTGCGCCAGCGTCTGGGCATTCCGGGCCGAACGATTTCCGTGAACGCCACCTGGCGTCTGTCCAACAACAAGATGGACGGCTACAACCAGTCCTTCACCAACTCGGATTACGACGAAACGGGAATCCCCACCACCGCCCGCATCATCAACCAGCGCGTGGACCAGAGCAGCAAGCAGCGCAACGTGGGCGCCCGTCTGGTATACACCGAGCCCCTGGGCGGCAACTTCTACCTGGAAGGCAGCTACAACGTGAACTACTCCCAGTCCGAGACCGAGAAGATTGTGTACAACAGCGGCGCCTTCGACTGGAGCGGAATCGACTTTGTGATGGGGATGGACGCCCTTCCCTACAACCCCAGCGGGGAAACCAAGGACGAGACCAACTCCAACAACGTAATCAACCGCAACCTGAACCAGAACATCGGCCTGGCCGTGATGTATCAGGAAGAATCCATCCGCGCCCAACTGGGTGCATCGGCCCTTCCTACCAATACTTATAACTATACCAACGGTAAAGAGTACAAGGACCATCGCTGGAACTTCTCGCCCCGCGCGATGCTGTTCTACGATTTCAACGACAACTCCAACGTCCGTTTCTTCTACAACGGCCGCAGCGCCCAGCCTTCCACCAGCCAGTTGAACCCGGTGATGGACAACTCCAACCCGCTGAGCCTGCGCCTGGGTAACCCTTACCTGACGCCTTACTTCAGCCATAACTTCCGCAACGAGTGGGAGATTTCCAACAAGGAGACCTTCTTCACCCTGCGCGTGAACCTGCGGGGCGGCCTTACCCAGAACCCCATCACCAACGCCAACTGGTACGACAACAACGGCCGTCAGTACTCCTTCCCGGTAAACGGTCACAACACTTACAATGCCGGCGCCCGCATTTCCCTGAACGCCCCCATTGCCAAGTCCAACTTCTCCATCTCCAACATGGCCAACGTGAACTACTCCAAGAGCGGCAGCTTCGTGGGCAAGACCGGTTTGGATATGAGCCCTTATCTCTCGGACGAGAGCTTCGACTACGAGAAATTCCACAAGGACTACTTTGAGGGAGACGGCAAGCTCTGGGAAGACAACTTCATTGACAACAGCACCCGCAACCTGAGCGTGATGGAACGCTTCGGCCTTACTTACCGTTCCGACTATCTGGAAATCCAGGGCAACATCATGACCCGGATGAGCAAGCCTTGGTACACCGTGCAGGAGCAGGTGGCCGCCACCTGGAACAACTCCGTGCGCGGCTCCATCAAGTGGACCATCGGTGAAAGCGGCGTGGAAATCAGCACCGACGCCAACTACCGCTGGTACAACGGTTACACCACCGCCCAGGAGCCTCAGCTGGTATGGAATGCCAAACTGGCCATCCCTCTGTTCCAGCGCCAGGCTACCCTTTCGCTCAACGCCTACGACATCCTGGACCAGGCCCGGAACCTGCAGGTGTCCATCACCGACAACTACTATCAGGAGACCCGCAACAATACCCTGGGCCGATACCTGATGCTTTCCTTCACCTGGCGCTTCGGTAACTTCGGCGGCCAGCGCGGAGGACGCCGGATGGGTCCCGGTATGGGTGGTCCCGGCGGTTTCCGTCCCCCGATGGGCGGCGGCTTCCGCGGCAGATTCTAAAAAAAACTCTCGGAACTATTCCGAGAGTTTTTTTATGAACTCCTGCATGCCCTTGGTGGCTACCTCCTGGATGAAGGTGACGCGAGGGTCTGCGAGGGGAACCGACTTGGGATCTATCACATAGATGGGGCATCCGTTGGGAGCGTAGCGATAGAGGCCGGCGGCCGGATAGACCTGCAGCGAGGAGCCCACGATGAGCAGCACATCGGCCTTTTCTACCAGGTTGATGGCTTTTTCTATATTGGGCACGGCTTCTCCGAAAAAGACAATGTGCGGACGCAGCTGACTGCCGTTAGGGGCCAGGTCCCCCAATACTACAGGCCGATAGCCTACGTCAATGACCTCCGCCTCGGAGGCGGTGCGGTCGTAGATGCCGTTCTCGGGACGGACCTTGGTAAGTTCTCCGTGCAGGTGCAGAACCCGGGTGGAACCGGCCCGCTCGTGCAGGTTGTCCACGTTCTGGGTAATCACATCTACATTATAGTCTTTTTCCAGGCCGGCAATGGCCTCGTGGGCGGCGTTGGGCTTGGCTTCCTTGAGCTGGGCCCGGCGCTGGTTGTAGAAATCCAGCACCAACTGGCGGTTGCGGTACCAGCCCTCGATGGAAGCCACGTCGTTTACGTCGTACTGCTCCCACAGGCCTCCCGTATCGCGGAAAGTGGCAAAGCCGCTCTCGGCCGAAACGCCGGCTCCGGTCAATACTACTATATGCTTTTTCATACTTCCTTGATTTCAAAGAAATACTTCTTGATCCAGTACTCGAAGAGCGGATCTATGATCTGGGGGTTGTCGTTCTCGTCAAACTGGAGGACTTCCTTCTTCATCAGGGCGTCCTTGACGCGCTTCACATTGGCCGATGAATTGAGTCCGTACTTTCGGATGACATCGGCCGCACTGAAGCGGACCACGCCGTCCACCGTGGCGCGCAGGAAGTTCACCTGATGGGTGGTGAGGTCTTCCATAATGGCGTTGAAACGGGGTTCGTGGATACAGACCAGCGTACCCAGGGCCTCCACCAGCGCCTGCTCTACGATATAACCCTTGCTCATCGCATCGCAGATGGCCACAAAATGGTTGATGTACCAAAGATGGCCCCGGAACAGGCGGCAGGCACCCTGCAGGAGTTCCTTCTCCACCACCTTACCGGCAGACAGGAAGCCCTTGTGCACGTGGTCGGCCATTTCCCGCTCGTCTACCGGCGAGAGACGGACCCGTTCCAACAGACGGTGGAAGAGCATACTGCTCTGGAAGATGCTTTTCATCGCATTGACGCCGGAGCCGCAGATGACCCAGGAGAAGAGCTTGTTGTCCTGCAGTTCCCGCATACAGGCATCCATAGGACGCAGGATTACATCGGGATTCTCCAGGTTGAGGAGGCTCTGGAACTCGTCCACTATGAGGATGAGGCGCACGCCCTTGTCCTGTGCCAGGATGTAGGGGAAGCGGATCATGGCCCGCACGTCGGACTCGTCCAGGTCCCAGTTCAGGGAGAGGATCTTGTCCTCATCCGTATAGGCGCTGGGGTCAAAGACAAAGTGACTGCCCCCCAGGAACTTTTCCACAAGGGCGGCATACTCCGTGGGAGAAGAAGCCACCATCCGGAGCACGGTATTGCCCAGGCGGAGGAGAAAGGCTTCGGGCGTACGGATGTTCAGGGCCGAAAACTGGCCTACGGTGAACACCTTGCCCGACATTCTCATCGAGAACAGCGCCTGCTGCACCAGCGAAGTCTTGCCGGTCTTGGGCGGTTCTGCCAGCAGCACGTTTTCCCCCTGTCCCAGGAGGTTCCCCATCAGGGTGACATCGGCCCTTCTTCCTACGAAGTTCTTGCCGGTGACGTACTGCGAATAAGGGAAAGCGGTATCAATCATTCTTCTACGGTTTCAGGGGTCTCAACAACGGGCTCTGCTGCAGCGGGGGCTTCCTCCACCTGCTCCTGCGGAGCTTCCGGCTGGGCTTCAGCCTTCTTGAAGCACTTGCCGCTGGACAGGCACCAGTATACGCAACCGGCTACCACCAGGCAGATCACAATGCCACAGAACCATCTCCAGAAACGCTGCTTGCGGGCGGCGGGATCCACGGCGGTGAGCTTG
>JAEEQI010000182.1 GCA_016285215.1 Bacteroidales bacterium
CCAGCTCTACTGCGGTTGTGAATTCTCCAAGAGGGATTAGAATGCGAAGTTAACTCCCACCTTGATCTGGTTGCGGTTGGTCTTCCAACCAGAGGAAGCCTTGTCCACATTCAGGAGGTTGTGGTCGTAACCTACGGATAACAGGAGGTCGCCCACCTGGAAACCGAGACCGCCACCCATATAGATGTTGAAACGGTTCATATCTCCATTCTCGGAGTTGTAGTGATTAAAGGCATCACCCTCGTTGATATGGAAGGGACCATAGTCTACACGGCCATTGTACGTGGAACGGGCTACCAGACCTACCTGGAACACGGGACCGGCAAAGGCCCAGATGGAGGCGTTGTCGGTGATTTCAAAACGGTAATTCAGGTTAATGGGCAGGTTGATGGCCAGTTCGGTATAATGCTCGGAGAAGGTGATCAGCTTAGCAAAAGTAGCGGCACCATTGTAGAAGAGCATATCGGCATACAGACCGGGAGCAACGCCCAGACCGGCTACCAGGGGAATGTTATAGCTGGCACCCACATAAAAACCATTCATCTTGACGGCATCCAGGGCGTCTTTCTCGGTCTTGCTCTGTTCAATGGAAAGGAGATAACCGGCACCGGGCACCAGCTGGGCAAAAGCCTCGGTACCCATCAGCAGCATCGCAGCTGCGAAAACGCTTGCAATAATTTTTTTCATAGTATAGAACATTTGATGTATTTCCGCCTGCAAAGTTAGTAAATATTTAAAATACCAACATCTTGGTATTGCCCGCCGTTCCAGTTTATTCTACCTTTGCGACAGCAAATTAGCCATATAGTTTAGGTAGTTTTATCCTTTTATTGTTGAAATAAGGCCCTCCCGCTGTGAAGCAGGAAGGCCTTTAAGCTTGTTTCCAGGGTATCTGCTAGAAGAGATAACCTACGCCAATGTGCAGGAAGCCGCGTGTGAGGCTCTTAAGGAATTCGTGCTCATCCAGGGGCCGGTGTAAGTTGAAGAAGCCAAAGTCATAACCCACCTCGATGCGGAGCATGTCGCTCACCTCCACGCCGGCGGCAATCCCCCAGTAAATGTTGAAGGGGCGGCGGGCTTCGAGGAAGTCATTGTTTTTATTGAGCAGCGAGTACGTGGTGCCATGGTTGTCCTTTACTTTGTAGGCAAGGGCAAACTGCAGGGTGGGACCGGTCTGGCCAAACACTTTGAGGTTTTCATTGACCTCATAGGTATAGCTGGCCTGCAGGGGCAGGTTGAGGGCCAGTTCGCGAACTCTGAAATCGTCATCCCTCCAGTAGCGCCCAAACAGCAGGGACAGGTTGGCACCGGGCATGGCGGCCAGGCCGTCTACCACATTGTCCAGGCTGAAATAATAGTTAGCACCGGCAAAAACGCCATCCAGGGACGCATGGTCAATTCTATAATTGTCGGGTTGAACATAGTTGGCCGATCTCATGGTTTCAGAAGCATGAATGTAACCGGCATTGGCTACAATCTGGGCATTAGCCTGCCAGCCCAGAAGAAGGGCGGCAGCAAGAACGATAATCTTTTTCATATAGAACATAAATAATAAAATTCGTTGCCAAATCCACGCAAAGTTACGATTTTTTTAGAATATAACCATAAATAGGGATTGACCTGTTGCGGATATAGCCGTATCTTTGCGCCCAGCGCAAACAACAGAATATGATACTGGCAGATTTGAAAACCGGTGAGAAGGCGGTCATCGTCCGTGTGAACGGACACGGCAGTTTCCGCAAACGCCTCATCGAGATGGGTTTTATCAACGGAAAGGAAGTGCGGGTGGTCCTGAACGCTCCGCTCAAGGATCCCATTGAATACGAGATCATTGGCTATAAGGTATCCCTGAGGCGGGAGGAGGCCCGGCAGATTGAGGTGGTTAGCGTTGACGAGGCCCGCGAGGCCCTGGTAACGGACGAACACCTGCAGGCCCTCCCCGGAGATATGGCCGAGAAAGAACGCCTGGACAAGGCGCTTGCCCATTTGGCCGAAGAGCGCCACCACAACATCCGCGTAGCTCTGGTGGGGAACCCCAACTGCGGCAAAACCTCCCTTTTCAACTATGCTTCCGGAAGCCACGAGCACGTGGGCAATTACTCCGGTGTAACCGTGGACGCCAAGGAGGGTCACCTCCATTATAAAGATTACGATATCACCCTGGTGGATCTGCCGGGCACTTATTCCCTATCGGCCTACTCCCCTGAAGAACTCTATGTGCGAAAAAACCTGCTGGAGGCACTTCCGGACGTGGTAATCAATGTGGTGGACGCTTCCAACATCGAGCGCAACCTCTATCTCACCACCCAGCTCATCGATATGAACCTGCGCGTGGTGATGGCCCTGAATATGTATGATGAACTCCGGCACAAGGGGGATGAACTGGACATCAAGCAGTTGGGATACCTCCTGGGTATGACCATCTGTCCCACCGTGGGCCGCACCGGAGAAGGCATCCCCGAGCTCCTGGATACGGTCATCGCCATCTATGAACAGGCCGACCCTAAGCTGGCCCGTCACATCCACATCAACCACGGAAAGGAGCTGGAGCGAAGCATTAGGCACGTACAGCCCCTTATCGCCCAAAACGAAGAGCTGAAAGCTCACTACTCTACCCGTTACCTTACCATCAAATATCTTGAGGGAGACAAGGATGTGGAGGAGCAGCTCTCCACTATGCCCAACATCCAGGACATCACCTTTGCCAGGGCCGATGAAGCCGTGAACATATGGGAAATGATGGAATGCTCGCTGGAAAGCGCCTTCGTGGATGCCAAGTATGCCTTTATCCAGGGCGCCCTGGCCGAAACATACAAGAAGTACCAGACCGAACGGCCCAAACGTACGCTCACCGATAAGATAGACGCCATTGTCACCAGCCAGTGGCTGGCTTTCCCCATCTTCGTTTTGCTCCTGTGGCTGATTTTCTGGGCCACCTTCACCATCGGCCAGTATCCTATGGACTGGATTGACGCCGGGGTGGCCTGGCTGGGTGATAAGGTGGGCGCCCTCCTGCCTGACGGCTGGTTCAAAGATTTACTTGTAGACGGCTGCATTGCCGGTGTGGGCAGCGTGCTGGTATTCCTGCCCAACATCCTCATCCTGTATTTCTTCATCTCCATTATGGAGGACAGCGGCTATATGGCCCGCGCCGCCTTCATCGTGGACAAGCTGATGCATAGGATCGGCCTTCACGGCAAGAGTTTCATCCCCATGGTAATGGGCTTCGGCTGCAACGTGCCTGCCATCATGGCCACCCGCAGCATCGAGAGCCGAAAGAGCCGCCTGGTGACCATTGCCATCATTCCCTTTATGTCCTGCGCAGGACGCCTGCCCATCTTCGTGCTCTTTGCCGGGGCCTTCTTCCCGGCCCACCCCGCCACGGCGCTGCTGGGCATCTACCTGCTGGGCATTGTGCTGGCTATCCTATCGGCCCTTCTCATTGGAAAATTCGTGAAGGACGACGACCTCCCGTTTGTGATGGAGCTGCCGCCTTACCGCATTCCTACCGCCAAGGCCATAGGCCGTCACACCTGGGAAAAAGGCCGGCAATATCTGGAAAAGATGGCCACCACCATCCTCATCTTCTCCGTGGCCCTCTGGGCGCTGGGCTACTTCCCCCGCCACGAAGGTGCCACCAAGGCCTATCAGCAAGAGCATTCCTATATCGGCTACATTGGCAAGGCCATTGAACCCGCCATGGAGCCCATGGGCTTTAACTGGAAAATGGACGTGGGCC
>JAEEQI010000027.1 GCA_016285215.1 Bacteroidales bacterium
CAGTCGGTCAAGACAAACCCCTTGAAACCCCATTCTCCGCGGAGAACCTCCGTCAGCAGCCAGCGGTTCTCGGAAGCCAGCACGCCGTTGATCTTGTTGTAGGAAGACATGATGGTCCAGGGCTGGGCCTCCTTCACCACAATCTCAAAGCCTTTGAGATAGATTTCACGCAGGGCGCGTTCGCTCACGGAGGCGTTCTGGCCGTTGCGCAGGGTCTCCTGGCTGTTGGCGGCGAAGTGCTTCACGGAAGTTCCGACGCCATTGCCCTGGATGCCCTTGACATACGCCGCGGCAATCTTTCCCGCCAGCAGAGGGTCTTCGCTGTAATACTCGAAATTGCGTCCGCACAGCGGATTCCGGTGAATGTTCATAGCCGGGGCCAGCAGCACGTCGGCTCCATATTCCAGGACCTCGTTGCCCATGGCGGAAGTTACCCGCTCCGTGAGTTCGGGATCCCAAGAGGCCGACAGGAGCGAGCCGATGGGGAAAGCCGTGCAATAGTAGGTCTTGTCATCCCCGGGGCGGGTGGCATCGATCCGGAGGCCGGCAGGGCCGTCCGCCAGGACCATCGTGGTAATGCCCAGTCTTTCGACAGGCACCACGTCGCCGGCAGCTCCTTTCACGCGGCCGCTGGAGAAAGCAGTCACTCCGTCACTCTGGGGCTTTTCCAGGATGCCACGCAAGTCCACGGACCTGCGCTCGGGCAAGCCGGGCGCGGGTCCAGGACCGTTTTCATCTCCTACATAGCGGTTGGCTCCCACGACAAGGGTGATCTTCTCCTCGAGCGTCATCGCTTTCAATACTTCGTCGATATTGTTGCGGTTGAGCTGGGGAGCCTGTGCAAAGGCCGCTATTGTGCAGAGCAAAGCTCCGGTTGTAAGGATGGATTTCATAGACTATTCAATCCAGCCGGTGTATTCGTCAGAGCCTTCGTATCCGGCATTCTGCTTGAACTTATACTCCTCGCCGGCACCGGCGGAAAGGTTGATCTGTTCAGTGGGAATGGGAGCGAAGCCCTTGGTAATTTCGAAACGGGCGCCGTAACCGCCGTTGAAATCGCTGGCGTGGTTCGTGCTCTTTTTACCCTTGAAGTAGCATTCAACGCCCTCCTGCTTGTCCAGAGCGGCTTTGGCATAGGCCGTGCCGTAGCGGCGCAGGTCGCCCAGTCTGACGCCTTCAAAGGCGAGTTCCCAGCGGCGTTCGTTGCGGATGTTCTCTTCCGTAAGGGGAAGGGTGGGCAGCTTGGCGCGGGAGCGCACCCGGTCAAAGGAATTCTTGTTTCCGTTGATTTCGGCATCCATCAGCAGAACCTCGGCAAAGCGGATCAGCACCATATCGTCGCAGAAGTTGTACTGGTAGTCGTCCTTGGACCAGGAAAGGTTGTCGTACATGACCAGGAGGTAGGACCATTTGATGGAGCCGTTGTTGTCGCGGCCCATGACGGGCATCACCTTGGTCTGGTAGTAACCGGTTTCCTGGACGTTGTCGCCCTTCACACCGTACTTATACCCTTTCACGAAGTCGGTGGGGTACATGATGGAAGCTTCACGACGGGGGTCGTTGGGTTCGGCTGCTTCCCATTCCTTGACAAAGGCGGGGCTTACCGGGCAGTTTCCGTAGCCGTAGCTGAGCGGGAACGTCTCACCTTTCTGGCACTTCTGCTTGTTACCGCGCACACCGCCGATGAAGAGGGCCGTCTGGTTGGAATATTTGCGGTAGGGGTCGCCCTTGCTCTGGGTGTTGAACTTGATGAAGAACATGGCTTCGGGGTTCACGCCGCTGTCGTCGCCTACATACTGGTAGCCCTTGTCCTTCCACTTGGCGGGGTAAAGGGCGTCGGCAGACGTGACGCGGTTGCTGTAGGCCCACAGGTTGTGGTAATCGGAAACCAGGGTATAGCCCGAGTTCTTCACGCAGTCATCGATGTAGCGGCCCACGTCGGCCTTCGAAAGATCCGTTCCGTCAGGGAGGCTCACGGTCTCGTCATTGTAGAAACCGGAATAGAACAGGTAAACACGGCCCAGGAGGGCTTCGGCGCAGTATTTATCCACGTGACCGTCACCGGTGGACTTTCTGGAGGGCATAATGTCAATGGCCGTCTTGAGGTCCAGCATGATCTGTCCCCAGAGGGCTTCGCCGGAAATCTGGGGAAGGGTGGGATCGGCTACGGTCGAAAGGGGGCAGGGAATATTCCCGAACTGGCTGGCCAGTTCATAGTAATAGTAGGCGCGGAGGAAGAGAGCCTGTCCCTTGAAGTTGTTTTTCATCTCGTCGGAGATGAAAGTGCAGTTCTCAAGAGCCTCGAGCGCACCGTTGGCCCTTGCAATACCCACGTAGCGGCTCTTGTAGACGCCGTTGTATCCGTCGCCCTGCTTGAGCATCATATCGGCAGCCTGGATGATGGAGACGTTGGCTCCGTCACCGCCCAGGCATTCGTCGGCCGTAGCCAGGGCCCAGGGGTAGTGCCAGGTGACTTTGTTGGATTCCTGAATGGCGTTCAGGTTGTTGTAGATACCGGTGATCATCTGCTCCACCTCTCCGATGTTCGAAGGGAAATCGGCCGTGGTCTTGGTCATATAGTTGGTGGTATCGAGCAGTTTCTCACAGGAAGAAAGCAGGAGAGTCAGTGCGGTGGCTGCTGCCGTTATTTTCAATATGGTTTTCATTTCAGGCGCGGTTATTAGAATTTGATGTTAAGGCCCACGAGAATGGTGCGGGGCTGGGGATAGAAGCCGAGGTCGATGCCCTTGGCCCAGGAGTCAAATCCGCTGGAAGTACCCACTTCCGGGTCCATACCCTTGTAGCCGGTGATGGTGAACAGGTTCTGGCCCTGGACATACAGGCGGAGCTGACCGAACGGGGAGTTTTTCCACAGGCGGTTGAAGTCGTAGCCGAGCGTAACCGTCTGGATGCGGAAGAAGTCGCCGTTTTCGATGAAGAGGTCGGTGTTGCAGGCTTTGCTGTTGCTGGAGTACAGGATGGGCAGTCTGTTGGAAGTGCCCGGGCCGTGCCAGTAGTCAAACACCTCGGTGGTATAGTTCTGATAAGGTCTGTGGCCGTACTGTCTCCAGGCACGGAAGATCTGGTGGCCGAACATGCCATAGCCGCTCAGGCCGAAGTCAAAGCCCTTGAAGCCGAGGGAAATGTTGAGGCCGGCGGTGAAATGAGGGTTGGGGTCACCGGTCATGGTCTTGTCATTGTCCTGGTTGAGCACACCGTCGCCGTCGAGGTCAAGGACCTTGAGGTCTCCGGGCTGGGGATTGTCGCTGAGGGTGGGCTTGCCGGCAGCCAGCCAGGCGTCCACTTCCTCCTGCGTCTGGAACACGCCGTCCGTGACGTAAGTGTGGAAATAGCCGATGGGATAGCCTACCTCTGCACGGTACAGTTCAGAAGCCTGCTCCACTACGGCGCGGCCGTGGATGACACCCTCGCCGTTGGCGATACGGGTGACGATGTTCTTGTTGTAAGCAGCGTTTACGCCAATGCTGTAGTAGAAGTCCTTACCCACCTGGTCGTTCCAGTTGAGGGCGATTTCAACACCGGTATTGCGAACGTCACCGCCGTTGACATAAGGAGCGTCGGCACCGTAGTGACCCATAATGGGGGCCTTTACCAGCCAGTTCTTGGTGTCTTTCTGGTACCAGTCGAAGACCACGCCCAGACGGCTTCTGAAGAAGCGGGCGTCTACACCGAGGTCAATCTGCTGGGATGTTTCCCAGGTAACGTCGGGGTTGGGGAGTTTGTCGGCGTAGGAGCCGATGCTGGGCTGGTCGGTGAGGCCGTTGGCAAAACCATATCGGCCGTCGTTGGGACCTACCTGCACCGTGGAAAGATAGTGGAAATTGTCAATGGAGCAGTTACCGTTCTGGCCCCAGCTTCCGCGGATCTTCAGGAAGCTGAGCGTGTTGCGGACACCTTCCATCCAGGGCTCGTTGGACACCACCCAACCGGCAGACACAGAGGGGAACGTACCCCAGCGGTGTCCGGGAGCAAAGTTGGAGGAACCGTCCCGGCGGAGGATGAGGGAGACCATGTATTTCTCGGCATAGTCATAGTTGATACGTCCGAAATAGGAGAGCAGGCCGCTGTCGCTCCAGGGGGAGCCGGTGACTTTGCTTTCCGTGATGATGCCCGTCATGTTGCTTACATAGGCGTGGAGCGGATCGTCTCTCCATTTTCCGTCTTCGCGGCCGGAACCCACCGACATGCCGTAGCCGGAGTGTTCGATGGACATACCCACCATGGCGTCAAAGTTATGTTCGCCGAAGTGGAACTTGTAAGCCGCCGTATTTTCCCAGGACCAGCTCCAACCGAGACCGGCCTCCTGAGACACCTTGTCAATGTCAAGGAAGGTGGTGGAGTTGGCGTCGTAGGTCATGTCATAGGAACGCTTGCTGTTGGCGCTGGCCTTGTAGTTGAACTGACTTCTGAGGATGAGGTCCTTGATGGGCTGGATGCGTACGTTGGCCGACATATTCAGCGCATAGTTGTACTTCCAGTTGTTGCCCTGGGCGGTTCTGGAGATGACATACAGCGGGTTCTTGGCGTCGCCGTCGAACTTGAAGATGCCGAAGTCGGTATAATCGTCAGCAGTGGTGAACTCTCCGTCGGCCCGGCGCATGGCGGCGAGGGGATTGGCCGTCAGGGCGTCAAACATATTGTTGGAATACTGGTTGCTCAGATTGATACCGCTCTTGGAGCTGTAGGAGAAGGTGACGTTCTCACCGATGGTGATGATGTCAAGGTCGTTTTTCTTCAGGAGAACGTGGTCGGAGTTCAGACGAACCGTAGCACGCTTGTAGTTGGAAGCCGCCGGCTTGCCGAAGATACCTTCCTGGTGGGTGAAGCTGACACCCATGGAGAACTTGGACCGCTCGGTACCGCCGGTGAGGTTGACGGCGTGATTGGAAACGGGGGCGTTGTCATTATGGAACTCCCGGATCCAGTTGGTGCCGGTGAAGGAGCCATTCATGATGCTCTGGTACAGTTCAGGGTTTAGGACCGTCGCGAAGTCGGTAGGGGTGAGGCGGTTGTTCTTCTCGGCCGTATTGATAACCTCAATATATTGCTTGGCATTCAAAACTTCCGGAATGATGGGAGCGTTCTGCCAGCCCACATAACCGTCATAGCTGAGCTGGAGCTTGCCTTCCTTGCCCTGCTTGGTGGTTACGAGGATAACGCCGTTGGCAGCACGGGCACCATAGATGGCGGCCGATGCGGCATCCTTGAGGATGTCGATGCTTTCGATATCGGAAGGGTTGAGGTTGCTGATGTCGCCGCCGGCCACACCGTCGATGACATAGAGGGGCTTGTAAGAGCCGATGGTACCCATACCGCGGATGTTCACATTGAATCCATCACCGGGCTGTCCGGTTTTGGCAATGATGCTCACGCCGGGGGTCGAGGATTGCATAGCACCCAGCGCACTGGTGCTGTTGAGCTTCACAAGGTCATCACCCTTTACCTGGATGGTGGAACCGGTGATGAGCTTCTTTTTCTGGACGCCATAACCGACTACAACCACATCCTCCAGGAATTCGGAGCTGCTGTGGAGCACAACGTTGATGACACGGTTTCCGTTCACGGCTACTTCCTTGGAGTCGTAGCCCAGGGAGGTGAACACTAGGACGGCATCGGCCTTGGTCACAAGGGTGAACCGGCCGTCCAGATCGGAAGTGGTTCCGTTGTTCGTACCTTTTTCCTGTACGCCGGCTCCAATCACCGGCTGGTTTGTCTCATCGACAATTTGGCCGCTCACACTCAGGGACTGAGCCTGGGCTGTTGAACAGAGAAGGGCGCCGATGGCAAAAGCCAGCGAAACGCAGCATCTCATCAAAACGGTTTTTGATAGCAGTTTCATAAAGATTAAAATTGATTAGTTAATTTAAGTGTTTATTTTTCGTTTCTTGCACTTTCACACAGTTCCCGGAAAAACTTCCGGAAGTCGCTCCATCTGTAATAGGGATAGAGGTCTCCGGGCAAGGGAAGAGTCACTTCGCGGCCGCACAGGAGGGCCTTCACGAGGATCTCGTCGCCGGGTTTCCGACTCTTGTAAAAGACCAGCTGGATATTTCCGGCCATACAGGTGTTATAGTTCTGGTACACGTACTTGAAATCGTCCGGATCGGCGGGAACCGTCAGGGAGCCGTCCAGGCCCAGAAGGATGTTGAGCGGTCCCAGATAGGAATCGTGGCCGAAGCGGAGATCCGCTATGTCGTTGCTTTTGCCGGAAATCACGGCATCGGCCCGGTCAAGGATATCCTCGACGATGGGGACGGCGAGCTTGCGCTTGGACCAGTAGTAGCGATAGGATCCGGCGTTGGAAACTTCCCAGCGGGGGTACATCTCCTCCGGCGTATAGGGCTCACCCATCATACCCTCGTGTCCGATGCTGGGAAGGGAAGTATAGAAGGTGCTCAGTGTGGACTGAACGTTCTTTGCTTCCTGTTCATTCAGGCTTGTTTCCTTGAAGAACATCGTTACGAACGGTTGTTTGGCCACCGCCGGGTTGCCGGAAACCGAAGGTTCGCCCGGCACGGGGAAAGGCTCGGGTACGCAGGTCCAGCGCCGGGGGTTTTCCCTCGAATCCGGGACAACGGCATCCAGCGTTTCCTTGGAAGCCCTCTGGAAAATATCCAGATTGCTGTTTTGTGCGGCCAAAGACTGGCAGAAGGCGGCCATGCTCACGATGCATCGGCCTTCCAGGGAGGAGAAAGCCTCCACGTGCCCGCCTTTCTTGAAAATTTCAGGGAAGCTTTCATACATAGTTTTCGCGATGCGCGCGTGCTGCTCATATCCCAGAGGAGAGAGTTCCGTGACCCGGGCGGTCAGTTCCGGCAGGATGGCAGTGAACTGCCGGTAAAAATCCTCTCCGGCCTCTGTCAGTATTCCCTTAGCGTGTGCGTCTGTGAACAGCGAGTCTATCCGCTTATAAAAAGAAGCCTCCCAGTAGTAACGGGCTCCGTGACGGCCGTAATGACTGAGATAGAACGGCCTGTACCCTTTGGGAGAGGGCGTTTGTCTGTAGGTCTCGGTCGGATAGGGGAAATCGTTTCCATATGACCGGAGCGTATTCGCGAAGAATTCTTCGCGGACATCGGCCCTCTGTCCCTGGACCGCCAGGAACGAAAAGAGCAACAGGACAATCAAAAAAAGCTTCTTTCTCATGTTGCAAAATTATTCAACACCAACGGCAAGAATGGTAAAAAATGTTGCAAACACGTGTCATCTACGTTTCATTTTCTTATCTTTGGAGCGTGAAACACCTGTTGTTAAGCCTAACCGCACTCGTACTCCTGCTGTTCTGCCCCTCCGTGGAGGGGGCGGAGTTCCGCCGCCTGACCATCAACGACGGCCTCTCCGACAACAGTATCTATGTAGTATGCAAGGATTCACGGGGTTTTCTCTGGATAGGCACCCACGTGGGGCTCAACCGCTATGACGGATTCCGCTTCAAGCATTTCTTTGAAGGCCCGGACGGCATTCCGGACAATTCCATCAACGATATGTTTGAAGATGCGGTCGGACACCTTTGGATTCATACGCCCCGGGGCTACTCCTATATGGACCTTTCGGACGAGCGGGTGGTCCAGGACCCATCCCCCTGGCTGGCCGGTCACGGCATCACGGATAGCATCGAGCTGTTGGAGGCCGATGCCCAGGGCAACCTTTGGGCCATTCACGGCTCTATATTATATAAGGTAGACCTTCGCGCCGGGAAGACCGGTTCGTGGGTCATCGACGGAAAACCCGAGGATATCCGTGCTACCGACCTGATTTTCTCGGAGCAGGAGATTACCATCTGCTGCATCGACGGACGCATCGTCCGTGTGGATCCGGTCACTATGAAAGCCGCTTCGACAGAGTCTGCTGTTGTTCCGAACCAGGATCCACAGGACAGCAACTACCGGATTTTCAGAGATTCCGCCGGCCTGGAAATCGTTTACACCGGGAGCGTCTCGTGGAGCCACAATACCGTCACCGGCGAATGGAAATTCCTCCGGCTGCTGATCAAGGATGTAAAAACGGACGCTTCAGGGCGCGTATGGATTGCCACGGACCACGACGGACTGCTGGTTTACACCCCGGGAGCAGACGCGGAGGAAGTCTTGACCCGCCCCCGTTCTTCCGACACCGCCTTCCTGGGAGAATGCGTCCAGTGCCTGTACTGCGACAACAACGGCGTGATGTGGCTGGGTACCTACAAAAGCGGACTGAGTTTCATCTATGACGGTAAGAATACCTTTGCCCACACGGACCTGGAAGACATCACCACCATCCAGGAAGACAACGCCGGCTATCTCTGGTTTGGCTCCGACGGAAAAGGAATCATCCGTTACAACCCCGAAACCGGGAAGCGGCAAGATTTCCGGATGGACCGCAACAAACTGCTTTCCGATATCGTGATCAGCAGTGCGCTAGCCCCTGACGGATCCCTCTGGTTCGGGTCTTTCCGGGGCGGCCTTACCCATTTCAGCAACGGAACGTGGACCTCTTACCATACGGGATCCAGCAACCTGGCCTGCGACGACATCTGGGATATCCGGTGCTCCAAGGATGGAATCCTCTATCTGGGAACTCTGGGGGCCGGCCTGCAGGCCATCAACCTGGCCACCGGCGAATCGGAAGTTTACCATCACGGAAACAGTCCGCTGAGGGAAGACCACGTGAGTTCGCTCTGCTTCGGTGAAAACGGCCTGCTTTACATTGGGCACGCCCGCGGCGTCGATGTGTTTGACCCCGGGACAAAGACCATCCGGGCCATCGGCGACGAGCAGCTGGCCGATTTGCACGTCCGGGATATCTTCATCGACTCCAGGGACCTTCTCTGGATTGCCTCCAACAAGGGAATTCACGCCTACGCCCTTTCCTCCGGGGAAACCTATTCGGTGGATATCCGGGGAAACTCCACCAATTTCCACACCGTTTCCGTGGTGGAAGACACGCTGGGGGGCCTTTGGGTGTGCTCCAACAACCTGCTGACGCGCATTCAGGTCAATTCCCGGGGAGAGGGCTGGGAGTTTTTCGCCACCTCTTACGGAACCAACGAAGGCGTGCCGGATGTTCTGTTCAACAAGAACGCGATGGTCAGCCTCCGGAACGGAGACATTCTGACGGGCAGCCAGCGGGGATTTGTCCGCATTGTTCCCAAGGATATTGTCCAGGACCAGGATTCCACCTATGTCATTTTCAGCGGCATCGTGCTGCCGGAGGGAGAGAAAGACGTGACGCCCCATATGTCCCTGTCCTGGGAACAGCGCTCCTTCATTATCCAGTTGGCCTCTTCCGCCATCGGAAAACCGGGACAGCCCCGGTTCATCTTCAGCACGGACGGTAGCCAGTGGACCCCTACGCCGGACGGAATGCCGGTGGTGCAGTTTGCCAATGCCGAATCCGGCCGAATGAAACTGGAGGTAGCCATTGCCGATGCAGAAGGCAACGCTTCCGGCCCGGTGAGCAGCCTGGACATCACGGTCCGTCCGCCCTGGTACAGAAGCGCCCCGGCCATCCTCCTGTATTCCCTTTTGCTGCTGGGAACCCTCCTGGTCCTCGCCCGGATTAGCCGGAGACGCCGGGAAGAAAGGGAAGAAAAGGCCATCTCCGAGATGAAGCAAGTCTTCTTCATCAATATCAGCCACGAACTCCGCACCCCTCTCTCCCTCATCCTCTCTCCGCTTTCGGAAGCCATTGGGAAGGAGCAGGATGCGCAGGTCAAGGGAAATCTGAACATAGCCGAAAGGAATGCCCGCAAACTGCTGGATATGGTGAATCAGATGCTGGACCTGAGGGGCCTGATGATGAATGCCCAGAGCGTCCATTTCACCAAGGCCAATCTGGTAGACACGGTCTGTTCTTCGGTAGGACAGTTCTTTGCTTTGAAGGAAAAAGGCATAATCCTGACCTTCCGCACCTCGAAAGACCGGATTGATATGCTCTACGACGAGGACAAGATCACAAAGGTAGTGACCAACCTCCTGAGCAACGCCATCAAATATACGGACGAAGGAGGAAGGGTGAATGTAGATCTTTTCCTGGAAGGAAACGAGGCCGTCATCAAGGTGGCCGACAACGGAAAGGGCATTCCGGACAAGGAAAAGCCGCATCTGTTCGACCGTTTCTGGCAAGGAGAAGGATCGGCCAACAAGGGAGGCAGCGGAATCGGCCTTAACATTGTCCGGGAATATGTCTCCATGCACGAAGGAAGGGTGGAGGTATCCGATACTCCCGGAGGCGGCGCCACCTTCACGGTGACCCTTCCCGCCAGGGAGTGCGAGGCTTCCGGGGAAGGATTTGTGAAAAGCTCCCTGTCCCGGGAGGATACTCCTGCAGAGGAGGGTCCCATACCGTCGGCCGCCAAGCGAATCAACCTGCTGCTTGTAGATGACAGCGAGGATTTCCTGGATTATCTTTCGGGCGTCCTCTCTTCCGATTACAATGTAAATACGGCTACCGACGGAGAGATAGCCCTCGAGAAGATGGAAACCCTTCGTCCGGATATCGTAGTCACGGATGTGATGATGCCCAATATGGACGGAAACCAGCTCTGCCAGCGGATCAAGGCCAATCCGGCGACCACCCATATCCCCGTGGTGATGCTCACGGCCCGGCTTACGGACGAAAACGAAAAGATCAGCCGCGACTGCGGGGCCGATGACTACTTCACCAAGCCGTTCGACATCAAGGTGCTCCAGGAGCACATAGCCCTGCTGGTCTCCCAGACCGGCATAGACACCTCCGGCAAGCTGAAAGCGCGCATCGAGGAAAGGAAAGTGGTTTCCGTAGACCGCCATTTCGTTGACAAAGTGACGGCCTTTATCGAAGAGAACATCGTCGAGAGCGAACTGAGCGTGGAGCAGATGGCCGATGCAATGGGAATGTCAAGGGCCAACCTCTACCGCCGCCTGGTCTCCGCAACCGGCAGCACGCCGTCTGAATTCATCAAACTGATCCGGCTCCGCCACGCCGAGAGGCTGCTTATGCAGAGCGGACTCTCTGTATCGGAAATCTGCTACGAAGTGGGCTTTACCTCGCCGCGTTACTTCAGCAAGTGTTACAAGGAACTATACGGATACCTCCCTTCTGAAGCCAAAAGGGGCAATACGAAGTAGGATAATAATAAGTAACTTTATCGCCAGTAGTAAAGTTTTCCCAAATGAAAAAGAGATTTCTGACCATTGCCTTTGCTGTTTTTGTCTTTGCCATTCCGGTGCTGTCCATTGTGAACGGGCAGCCTTTGACCGACGTACTCCGGGACTTGCGTTCCGAGCTTAAGATGGTATTGGAGCAAAGCGAGGAGGAACAGCAACTCTTTGAAAAGGAATACGAACGTCAGCACCAGCGGATGGTGGACGTAATCTC
Source organism: Bacteroidales bacterium (assembly GCA_016285215.1). The sequence continues at coordinate 11,359 of JAEEQI010000027.1, forward strand.
TGCGTCCAACGAACTGTCCATCCTTTTGTATACCCAGGAGCAGGAAATGACCTTCGACCTTGCCTATGCCCTGAATAAGGTTACCACGGCTTATAAGGACTTCAGCAGGGACAGGAGGCCGTACGACCGAATTGTCAATGATCTCAACATAGAAATAGACCGTTATGCCCGTCTGGTGGAGGCTCTTCGACGGCTCCCTCCGGTGATGACGGAGATAGAAGTGGAGATCCTTCCGGACAGCCTGATGTATCACAACGATTCCCTGGACCAGCATTTATCCGAACTGGCTTCCACCCTGGAGAGGGAAGTCATCCGGATTGCCGTCAAGGATTCGCTCTCGTCCCCCTTTGTTCTGGATGCTGAGGGAGAGGTCTACCGTGACACCTGTATCCTGTATGCTTCCGAGCTCCTGAAGAAGCAGGCCCACAACCGTACCCACATTATAGCGGACAGCACGCATTATCAGGCCGCCTACCTGCGCATGAAAGAAGCGTACGACTATGCCCAGTCCCGTTATGGTGAACTGGAGAAATATGTGTTCCTGGACGGCCAGACTCCTTTCTTGGAAATTCTGGCGGCGCCCCGGGCCGCTTGGGAAAAGGTAAAGGTGGCCCTGCACGCCCAGTACGACTTTGAGGAACTTAACGAAGAGACTCCGGCCGATGCCGAGGAGGAGGACGACGACGATGATGACCTTTTTTCCGGCTTGTCCAGCAAGGGCGCCAATGCCGTTCTGGTTCTTGTGAGCGTGGTGCAGCTGGTGGCGCTGGTCCTCTTCTGGGTGCTCACGTTCTTCCTTCTGCTCCTGCTGAGCCGCATTCCCAAGATCAAGCGCCACCTGCCTCTGAACCAGATGCCCTTGTTCTCGGTGCTGGTGGGTACGTTCCTGTACTTCCTGGTGCTGGGTTTTGGCGTGCATGGAAACGAGTATGTGCAGTTGAGTGCCACGAATATCAATACCTTCCTATGGCTGCTGCTGGCCATCACGGGCTCCTTGCTGCTGCGGGTGAAGCCCCAGCAGAGTCCGCACTGCCTGGTCCTCTATATTCCCACCTTCCTCATTGCGTTAATCATCATCGTCTGCCGCATCTCCTTTGTGCCGGACCTGCTGATGAATTTCCTTTTCCCGCCCATCCTTGCCTTCGCCGTGTTACGGCAGCTGTTCTTCTGTATCCGGGAAAACGGGAAGGCCACCGCCATAGACAGTGTCCTGGGCTGGACCTCGCTGGCCATCTACCTCATGGCCTTTATCGGGGCCTTCTTCGGCTACACGTTCGTGTCGCTGCTCGTCCTGATCTGGTGGTACTTCCAACTGGCCGTAATCCTCACGATCTTCTGTATCTCAGACCTGATGGATCGCTACAAGCAGAGGAGGCTGGACAAGCGGGTGGAGGCCCTGCGCAAGCGGATTACGTATGTGTCGGGCGCGGACCGGGAGTCTCTCCTGTTTGGCGCCACCTGGTTCTACGACTTCATCCGGCAAGTCCTTATTCCGGCCATGGTGCTGCTGTCCCTTCCGTTCTGCATCCACATGTCGCTGGACGTCTTTGACTTTGACGACCTGTACGACAAGATTTTCAATATCCCTTTCGTCCAGCTCATGAGCAAGGAGGGGTTCGAAACGCTCCGCATCTCCGGCGCAAGCATCATCGGCCTTTCCATCCTGTTCTTTGTTCTGCGTTACTTCAACCGGGCCATCCATGCCATCTGGCAGTATGTCCGCTATGCCGCCTTCATGCGCAAGCACAAACGTACCTCCATCCGGGACAACGAAATCAACCTGTCCCTGGGGAACAGCATCATCAGCGTGCTGGTGTGGATGTCTTATGTAATTGTGGTGGTGGTGGTCTGGAAGATTCCTACCGGATCCCTGAGCCTGGTGGCCGGTGGTTTATCGGCCGGTATCGGTTTGGCCCTCAAGGATATCCTGAACAACTTCATCTATGGTATCCAGCTCATGGGCGGCCGCCTGCGGGTAGGAGACTGGATTGAATGCGAAGGCGTTCGCGGCCGGGTGGTGGCCATCAACTACCAGTGCGTGGTGGTGGAAACGCTGGACGGGACGGAGATGTCCTTCCTCAACGCCTCCCTCTTTGGCAAGAACTTCAACAACCTTACGCGCAACAACTCCTACGAGTTCACCAAGATCATCGCGGGCGTGGCCTATGGCACCGACGTCAAGAAGGTCCGTGAGGCGCTGGTGGCCGCCATGGACAAGATAAGAACCAAAGACAATTATGGCCGCGAGATCGTGGATCCCAAGTACGGCATCAACGTGGTGGTCAACGATATGGCCGACAGCGCGGTAGAGATAGCCGTGAAGCAGTATGTGCTGGTGCCCGAAAGGATCGGCTACATCGACCGCGCCAAGGAAGTGATTTACGAAGCGCTGAATGCGGCCGGCATCACCATCCCGTTCCCGCAGTGCGACGTGCACCTTGTCAAGGACGACAAGTAAAGGGCCGATTACCGTTCAATAAAGGCCAGGATCTTTTCTACGGCTTCATCCTCGGTGAGGTAGTCCATATCCAGGATGAGGTCGTAGTTTCGCATGTCATAGCGGCTGAGGCCGGTGTAACGCTTGACATAGTTGTCGCGGCCGGTGTCCACTTTCTCAATGAGCTTGACGGCCTCTTCCCTTGTCATATTCTGCTTGGCCATCACTTTCTCGATGCGGTTTTCCTTGGAGGCGGTGATGAAGATGTCCACCTTGTTGGGACGGTCTTTGAGCACGAAGAAGGCCGAACGGCCGGTGATGACGCAGGAACCTTCGTCTGCAATGGCGTTGAGGATTTCCTTTTCGGCCTCGAAGATGTCCTTGACCGTTACGGTTTCCTGAAACTCACGGGAGTAGGTGTAATCACCCACCTTCATAGTGGCCTTGGGCGCCGGGGCAACCTGTTCAAACAGATCTTTGAACCAGTTCTTCTTGGTGCTCTTGAGGTGCTCGATGCCCTTTCTGTTGAGGTTGAACTTCTCTTCCAGTGCCTGGATGAGCTGCTTGTTGCTATAAGGGACGTTGAGCTTTTGTGCCAGTTTCACGCCCACGGAGCCGCCACCGGTACCAATTTCACGGCTGATGGTAATAACAAAAGGGTCGTTCAGTTTCATAGTGCATTAATTTTTCGTAAAGATAGGAAACAATCGGCAAACGAACAAGCCTACTCGTGGATCTGGAAAATGGCGATGGCGATGAGAGCGGCGGGAGCCACAAAGCGGATCAGGAAGAGGATGGTCTTGAGCAGCCAGGCGGGAATGGGATGAGTTCCGCCGTTGGTGAGTTCGTCAAACACGGTTGCCTTACCCAGCTTCCACCCGGCAAAGATAACAATCAGCAGTCCGCCAATGAGCATCAGGAAGTCGGCCGAAATGAAGTCGAAGAGGTCGAAAATGGTCTTGCCCAGAATCTTCCAGTTGCTAAGCGGGCCCATAGACAGGGAGCAGAGGCAGCCCAGGATCCAGATAAAGACGAAGACCACAATCACGGCCACCTTGCGCTTCATCTTGAACTCTTCAATGCAGAAGGCCACAACCACTTCCAGCATGGAAATGGATGAGGTGAGGGCGGCCAGCAGCAGCGCCACAAAGAAGAAGATGGCAATCACGCCACCTAACGGCATCTGGCCGAAGATGTGCGGCAGCGTCACGAACACCAGGTCAGGACCCTCGCCAGGGCTGATGCCGAAAGCGAAAACGGCGGGCATGATGGCGCAGCCGGCAATGATGGCAAAGAGCGTATCGGCTATGGCCGTCTGGGAGCTCAACGAGATGATGTTGGCATCTTTCTTCACATAAGAAGCATAGGTAACCACCATGCAGGAGCCCAGCGACAGCGAGAAGAAAGCCTGTCCCAAGGCGGCCAGGAAGGTTTGCGACGTCACTTTGGACCAGTCGGGTTCGAACAGGAAGCGAATTCCGGGACCGCTGCCGGGCAGGGTCATGGAACGCACGGCAATGCCGATGATGATGAGAAACAGCAGGGGCATCATCACCTTGGAGAACTTCTCAATTCCGTTCTGCACGCCGGCAATCACGACACCGGCCGTCAGGACCAGGAATACGGTATGGTTGACGATGGGTAGCCAGGTGGCGGTGGAGAAGGACGAGAACATAGTCTTGAGGCTCTCCGGGCTTCCGTCGGTAAAATCAAATCGAACAGACTTGAAAAGGTATTCCGTACACCATCCTCCCACCACAGAGTAGAACGAGATGATGAAGACGCAGCAGATGACGCCCAGGACGCCCACAATGCCCCAGTGAGTGCCGGGGGCCAGTTTTTGGAAAGCGCTGCGGGCGCTGGCCTGGCTGCGGCGGCCGATGATGAATTCGGCCAGCATCACCGGCAGGCCGGCCAGAATCACGAAGCCCAGGTAGATGAGGATGAAGGCGGCGCCTCCGTTCTCCCCTACCAGGTAAGGGAATCGCCAAAGGTTGCCCAGTCCCACGGCCGATCCGGCCAAAGCTACCAGCACGCCGAACGAGCTGGCAAATGAATCGCGTTTTGCGGGTTGGTTGGTAGTGTCTTTCATATGTTCCAGTGGTTATTAATGCTTGTGATAAGGGCAGGTTTCGGCAGTATAGCCGGGGTGGGTGCAAGGTTCGACGCGGGCCTCGGTATGGTACCAGGCACCGGCCTTGCGGCCGTACTCATAGGCAACCGGGACGGGCTCTGACCAATTATTTCCAATCTTATACCGCACCATCATCTGGTCGCCCAGATTGAGTGTGCCGTAGTCGTCATTGTCACGGCCTGGTCCGATGGCTTTGTAACCGGTCTCGTTCTCCCCGGCGTGAGCCTCCACGATACCGCCGGAGATGGTGACATCGGCACCTTTTCCGTTCTCTCCGCCTCCGATGCCGGCACCTTCGGATTTACCCCAGGCATAGACTTCGCCCCCGGAGATATGGATGGTTCCGCTGCTCAAATCTTTAGCCCAATGGTAGCCGCCGCCGATACCTGCAGCATCGTCGCCTCCGTAGGCTTTCACGGTGCCGCCATAGATGTTTACGCCTTTGGGACCTTCGGAGTATTCACCGCCTCCGATGCCTGCCCCATTGTCAGCTCCGTGTGCTTCCACGTAGCCGCCATACATGGTAAAGTAGCCACCGTGGTGGATGGTATAATCGAAATTATTGCCGCAATTACCAGAGCCAATGCCGGCCGCATCCGGACCTCCTTCGGCATAGACGGAGCCGTCATAGACGGTAAAATTAATAGGGCCTTCTGCCAAGTTGCCACCTCCGATACCTGCGCCGGCACTGCCATCAATGCCTCCGCCATCACCGCCATAGGCCCGGATATCGCCACCATAAATGACAATGTTACCTCCTTTAGCCCAATCGCCACCGCCAATACCGGCTCCATTATCTCCGCCTTTGGCATAGATTGTTCCGCCGTGTATTTCAATGAGCCCCGGTCCATCTAAATTAGGCGCATGTGACAAGCCGCTTTCGCTGCCAATGCCGGCGGCAGTTTCCTGGTGCCCGTTGTTGTCGGCATGCAATTTACCCATGGAAGGACCGTAGGACTGGACGTGGATATACAGCTTATAAGCGGGGTTCACTATTATGGAATTGACATTAAGCTTGGCTCCGTCGCAAAGGACCAGATGCACATTGGAGCCATTCACCCGAAGGACGTCCCGGTTGACGGTTCCGCGAACCACGTAGAACTCGGGGTAACTGCCGGTCTTGCCGCCCATCCCAAACTCCCCGCTGCCGCCGGTTATCACTTTGTAATCGGCCTCACTGGAAGGAACAGAGCCGAGAGGAATACAATTGGAAAGAGTCTTCGGGGTTTTGACGACCTGCTTATTGACATCGTCCCAGCTGCACTCGATGTATTGGAACGAGGTAAGGACATCCACTTTTGCCTCGCTTTCCGAAGCGGCAACTTGATACGCCTCCGGCAAGTTGGAGAAGAAAAGGATGGCGGGATCCACCCCACTGTTATGGGCGTTGAATCCGCTGGTAAACGTACCGGTATTGTTCTCCATCTGGACGCCGATGCTGCTGCCGGCAAGACTGCCGGTAACCGTGATGACGGCATTGGTTTTCAGGAAGAAATCGCTCGGCAGGTTGCCATCGGACGTGTTATCAGTTACCGTTATCTTCCCCTGCAAGTTGAGCGTGGCATCGGCGCCCTGCCAGATACCGCCGCCATTCATTTTGCAGGAATTGCCGGTAATGGTACAGCTATCGAGGGTAAGCGTGCCGTAGTTGCAGATGCCGCCTCCGCCGGTAACCGTGGCCCGGTTGCCGCTGAAGCTGACGTTCGTGAGCGTTGCCGTGGCACCGCTGTGGTTAAAGAGACCACCTCCGCCCCGCGGCCCTTCATGGTCGTGACTGGTGTTATTTGTGATAGCGCCGCCCGTCATAGCGAGCGTGCCCTTGTTCGAAATACCACCTCCCCGGTCATCGGCATGGTTGTCGCTGATCATAACATTGTTCAGGTTAACGGTGGTATTGGTTTCAATATCCAGGGCTCCACCGTTGCCGCCCCAGCCGCCGGTTACCGTGCCGCTGCTGAGGTTAAGCGTAGAACCGGTACGCACCACGATGGCCTGGCTTCCGCGGGATGCGCACCCACGGTTCAGCGTAAAGCCGTCCATATCAATGTTTACCGTCTTGCTGTCTTTGATTTCCAGCAGTTTAGTGATGGCAATATCGTTGGCAAACAAGATCTGAACACCTCCAGTCTGTACCGCCGTCGTGAGTTCAGCTTCGTTATGAACGACAACGACATCTGTCTTTGACAGTTTCGCGGTAATGTTGTAGTAGCGGCCGGCCGAAAGCGAAACACCGTCTTTATTGAGCTCGTAGACATCGTTCTCCACCAGCGCCTTCAGGGAAATGCTTTGGGAGGAAAGGGCTGGAACAGCCACATAGAATTCGTTTTGGGCCGAGGCAGGAGTTACCCGGATGACCTGATCCGGAAGGGTTATCATCAGAGCGCTGGCACTGATATCGGCCGTGTTGTCCGCGTTCCTTAAATCGAACTTGACAATCGCCTGCTGGTTCTGGAAGGTGGCCTTGTCGGTAGTGACAGTACCCCCTTCTATGTTTGTAACGGTAACATTGGCCACGGCATAGTCGCAGTTAGCGGCAATATACTGGATGGTGCCGTCCTGGCTGGCATAGCTGGGATTTAGGAACCGGAGCGTGAACTTATCATCCTCCTTAATCTCCCCCTTAATCTCGCCGGTAAGCTTGGTGCTCTGGCCGGCAGTCTGGGCCGTGAGCGTACCCAAAAGGAGTTCTCCTCTGAACACGCGAACCGTCTCTCCTTCGGCCCAAGTGGCCTTCAGGGCGGTACCGGCTATATTCAGCGCTTTGGTATCCTTGCCAGCTGGAACGGATAGCGTGTAGGTGAGTGCTTCCTGTACAGGCTGTTCAAGCTGCACGGGAACATCCGCCTCCTTGGCACAGGAGACCAAAAGGATGAGAGTTAAGAAAGAAAAACACTTCTTCATATTGTATTGACTTTAATGCTTGTGATAGGGACAAGTCTCGGCGGTGTAGCCGGGATGCGTGCAGGGCTCAATTCGGGCCTGGGTGCGGTACCAGCAGTAGTCTTTTCGCTCATTGGCCGGATAGGGACC
>JAEEQI010000183.1 GCA_016285215.1 Bacteroidales bacterium
TGGAAGCCGGCCGCTTCTATCTGGAAAAGCAGCAGCGCTCGCTGGGTATCAGCGAAGAAGAGATAGTGAAAATCGCCGTCCGCTCCATGTCGCTGGACGACCTCAAGCCCTTCAACCCCAAGGAGAAGGTCATCGAGTACCTCATTGAAGGAGAGAAGAAGGGCCTGGCGCAGATGACGGTGGAAGGCTTCACCCGCGAGACGGCCAGCGAAAGCGCAGCCCCCGGTGGCGGGTCCGTTTCGGCCTGCATGGGGGCCTTTGGTGCTGCCCTCGCCACTATGGTGGCCAACCTGAGCGCCCACAAGCGCGGCTGGGACGAGCGTTGGAAAGAGTTCTCCGCTGTGGCCGAAGAAGGCCAGCAGCTGGTGAACGAACTGCTGGCCCTCATAGACGAGGACACCGCCGCCTTCAACCGCATCATGGACTGCTTCTCCATGCCCAAGGGAACGGACGAGGAGAAGGCCGCCCGCGCCGCGGCGCTGGAAGCGGCCACGCTCTATGCCGCCCAGGTCCCGCTCCGCACTATGGAGGCCGCCCTCAAGGCCCTGCCCCTGGCACTGGAAATGGCACAGAAGGGCAATCCGGCTTCGGCCTCCGATGCCGGCGTAGCCGCCCTGGCCGCCGTGGCCGGTATCCAGGGAGCCCGCCTCAACGTACGCATCAACTGCGCCGGGCTCAAAGACAAAGCCCCCGCCCAGCCCCTGCTGACCCGTGCCGACGCCATTGTAGCCGAGGCCCTTCAGCTGGAAAAGCAAGTATTAGAAGCTGTAAATAACCACATAGAACTATGACCTTCCAGGAAGAGATTCTTGCCGGCATTCCGGCCCGGCTGCCGGAGGCCCAACCCTACGATAAAGAAATCAACCACGCACCCAGGAGAAAGGATATTCTGAAACCGGAAGAGAAGGTGCTGGCGCTCAAGAACGCCCTGCGCTACTTCCCCAAGGAGCTGCACCAGGCCCTGGCGCCGGAGTTTGCAGCCGAGCTAAAGACCTACGGCCGCATCTATATGTACCGGTATCGGCCCTCCTATAAGATGTATGCGCGGCCCGTGGACGAGTATCCTGCCAAGAGCAAGCAGGCAGCGGCCATTATGGCTATGATCCAGAACAACCTGGACCCTCGCGTGGCGCAGCATCCGCACGAGCTCATCATCTACGGCGGCAACGGCGCCATCTTCCAGAACTGGGCCCAGTACCGGCTGGTGATGCAGTACCTGGCCACTATGACGGACGAGCAGACGCTCGTGATGTACTCCGGCCATCCGCTGGGCCTGTTCCCCAGCCACAAGGACGCCCCGCGCGTGATTGTGACCAACGGTATGGTCATTCCCAACTATTCCAAACCCGACGACTGGGAGCGCTTCAACGCCCTGGGCGTCTCACAATACGGCCAGATGACGGCCGGCTCCTATATGTATATTGGCCCGCAGGGCATTGTACACGGCACCACCATCACGGTTATGAACGCCGCCCGCAAACAGGGTGGCAGCCCGGCCGGGAAACTGTTTGTAACGGCTGGCCTGGGCGGTATGTCCGGTGCCCAGCCCAAGGCCGGTAACATTGCAGGAGTAGTAAGCGTTACGGCCGAGATCAATCCCAAGGCCGCCCGGAAGCGCTATGACCAGGGCTGGGTGGACGAGCTCCACACCAACCTGGACGAGCTCATACCCCGCATCCAAAAGGCCGTAGCCGCCAAGGAAGTAGTGTCGCTGGCCTATGTGGGCAACGTAGTGGACCTGTGGGAGCGCCTGGCGGCCGACCACATTCACGTGGACCTGGGCAGTGACCAGACCTCCCTGCACAATCCCTGGGCCGGCGGTTACTACCCCGTGGGCTACACCCTGGAGCAGTCCAAGGAAATGATGGCCGGAGACCCGGAGGCCTTCCGCAAGGCCGTCCAGAAGTCCCTGTGCCGGCAGGTGGCCGCCATCAACAAGCTGGCCGCCGAGGGGATGTATTTTTTCGACTACGGCAACGCCTTCCTCCTGGAAAGCTCCCGCGCCGGGGCCGATGTCCTGAAGGCCGACGGAACCTTCCGCTACCCGTCCTATGTACAGGACATCATGGGTCCCCTGTATTTTGACTATGGATTCGGCCCTTTCCGTTGGGTGTGTATGAGCGAGAAGCCTTCCGATTTGCAGAAGACCGACGAGCTGGCCGTAAAGGTGCTCTCAGAGATAGCCGCCACCTCCCCCGAGGAGATTGCCGGCCAGATGAGAGACAATATCCACTGGATCCAGGAGGCCGGAAAGAACAACCTGGTGGTGGGCTCCCAGGCGCGCATCCTCTACGCCGACTGCGAGGGCCGCACCAAGATTGCCCTGGCCTTCAACGAAGCCATCCGCAAGGGTGAACTGGAAGGGCCGGTGGTGCTGGGCCGAGACCACCACGACGTCTCCGGGACCGACTCCCCCTTCCGCGAAACCTCCAACATCTACGACGGCAGCCGCTTCACCGCCGATATGGCCGTGCAGAACGTCATTGGTGACGGTTTCCGCGGCGCCACCTGGGTGAGCATCCACAACGGCGGCGGCGTGGGCTGGGGCGAGGTCATCAACGGCGGCTTCGGAATGGTCATTGACGGTTCCGAGGACAGCGCCCGCCACATCCGCGAAATGCTGTTCTGGGATGTAAACAACGGCATTGCCCGCCGCTCCTGGGCCCGCAACGAGGCCGCCCGTTTTGCCATTGAGCGAGAAATGGCCCGCACCCCCGAACTCAAAGTCACCCTCCCCAACGAGGCCGATGAAGACCTGGTTCGGTCTGTCATACCGAGCGAAGCGAGTGTATCTCAAACTAAAATCTAAACTTTCTATGCATTACATATCCCACGCCCATCTCTCTTTGGAAAGAGTTAAAGAGATTCTGGACAACCACGAAAAACTAACCTTGTCGCAGGAAGCCGTAGACGCCATTGTCAAATGCCGCGCTTACCTGGACCGCAAAATGGAAGACCTGGACCGCCCCATCTACGGCATTACCACGGGCTTTGGTTCCCTGTATAACGTAACCATTCCCAAGGAGGACCTGAGCAAGCTGCAGCACAACCTGGTGGTGTCGCACGCCTGCGGAACCGGAGACAAGGTAAGGCCCAAGATTGTAAAACTGATGCTGCTCCTCAAGGTGCAGAACCTCTCCTACGGTCATTCCGGCGTGCAGCTCATTACCGTCCAGCGCCTGGTGGATATGTTCAACGAAGACATCCTGCCCGTGGTGTACCAGCAGGGCTCCCTGGGGGCCTCCGGTGACCTCGCTCCTCTGGCCCATCTGAGCCTGCCCCTCATCGGCCTGGGAGAAGTCCTCTATAAAGGAGAAGTGCGTCAGGCGGCCGATGTCTGGAAGGAGAAAGGCTGGGAGCCCATTACCCTGCAGAGCAAGGAAGGCCTGGCCCTTCTCAACGGCACGCAGTTTATGAGCGCCCACGCCATCTGGAGCATCCTCAAGAGTATGCGCCTGAGCCGATGGGCCGATTTGATTGGAGCTATGTCCCTGGATGCCTACGACGGCCGCATCGAGCCTTTCCTCCCCCTCACCCATCAGCTTCGGCCCCATACCGGGCAAATCCTCACCGGTAAGAAGTTTATGGAGGTTCTGGAGGGCAGCGAGCTCATCAACCGCCCCAAGGAGCACGTTCAGGATCCCTACAGTTTCCGCTGCATCCCGCAGGTGCACGGTGCTGTCAAGGACAATATTTTGTATGTGAAATCGGTGA
>JAEEQI010000028.1 GCA_016285215.1 Bacteroidales bacterium
CCTAAATAAATTATTAATCACTAAATCTTTATGAGTATGAAAAAAGTAGTAATCCTGGCCGCAGCGGCCCTCACCCTCGTCGCCTGCGCAAAAACCTACGAACTCCAGGAAACCGCTCAGCCCAAGATTGGGTTTGGCACCTGGAATGATGTTATGACCAAAGCCGCATGGACTACGTTCGTAGCAAACAATGAATTCGACGTATTCGGATACAAGTGGAATAGCGATTCCGATAAGACCACTGTCTTCGATGACGTTGACGTCAAGTATGATGGTACCAAGTGGTCTTACTCTCCGCTTCGTTTCTGGGACGCCAATTACGAACATTACACTTTCTTCGCTGCCTTCCCCAAGGATCAGCTGACCACCAAACCGGCTCAGACGGGTCTGTTCGTTTCAAATGAGCTCACCTACGATGGTTATAACGAAGTTCTGCTGGTTGCACAAAAGAACGTAGTAGACAGAAACGCACAAAATAAATACGACATCGAAAACGTTCAGCTCAATTTCAAGCATGTTGGTTCGCTCGTGGACATCAAGGTCAAAAAGCACTCTGACATTGAATCCGCCAAAGTGGAAGTAACCTCCATCGCCGTTTCCGGAATCAAGACAACCGGTGCATTCACCGTCAGCTCCTATGACGCCAGCAATAACCCTGTCGGCAGCTGGGCTGCTACTTCTGCTGTTAACGACGCTACCGTCGCTCCCTACCTTAGCAACAGCACCGTTACGCTCGCCAAAAACGCTGGCGTTGGAACCGCAAATGCTTCCAGCCTTCTGACCGACCTCGTATTGATGCCTCAGAGCCTCGCAACGGATGGCGGTCCCAAGATCACCATCTCCTACAAGATTACCACCGGCGAAGACGCGACTGCAGATGAAATAACCTTTTCCGATAAATCCTTCTACTTCGGTCAGTTTGACAAGAGCGAGGAGGGTGAGTCAGAAAAAGCCAACAAGGAGAATGACCGTATCTCTGCCTGGATGCCCGGTGTTCACTACACCTACTACATCACCATCAATGCCAACGCCATCACCTTCACGGCCAGCATTGACGACTGGAGCACCGAAACTGGTCATTACTACCTCATCAACTAATCCATGCGCAACCGCATCATACTCATAGCAGCCATGGCTTCGGGCTCTCTGCTTCTGGCAGGGTGCGCGAAGCTGGACAATCCGGCCCGGGAGCAGAATTCCATCTGCTTCCAGGCCGGATGCTCCCTGCTGCGGGATGATGCCACCAAAGGATCGGCCCCTCTGAGCGCGGGGGACCAGATGCTTGAATTCCGGGTCTACGGTGCCAAGACCGTAGGCGGAACGCGCTCCAATGTTTTCAATGGGGACCTGGTAGAAAACATTTATGACCAATGGAAGTACAGCCCCGTCCGCTTCTGGGATTCCAACGCCAGCAGCTATGAATTCCTGGGAGTATCCGGCCCCCAAACCATTCTTTTTGAAAACAATACCCCTCTTACGGCCAAGGTAACCTACAACCCCACGGTATCGCAGTACGACCTTATGGCCGCCTGCTATCACCGCAACAGCAATGCCCAGGGCACCCTGGATATGAGCGAGCCGGTGGCTTTGCAGTTTGAGCACTTCCTCAGCGCCGTAAGCGTGACGGTATACAACGACTCCCCTACCCAGGAAATCACCGTATTGGAATACGGCTTCCGTAACCTCTACATAGAGTCGGATGTCCAATTCACCTATACGTCCAGTACCCCGCAGGCTCAATGGCTGGAACTTAGCAAAAAGAAGAACACCACCGATCTTCTTCTGGCCCACGATCCTGCCGGGGAAACCGCGACGGTATGGAATATGATGATTCCCCAAAACCTGAATCCCCTTTCCCTGGCACCGCTCCTGATGCTCAAATACCGCCTGGGCTCCGATCCTTCCGGAGAAGTGATTGAGACCCCCATCCGCCTGAGCAATATGACCACCCTGAGCGGCAACAAGATTACCGAATGGGAGCCCGGGAAAAAATACACCTATAATATACACATCCGCTACGGCGGAGGCATTACCGTCCACGTGGTTACCACGGAATGGGACGAAGTTAAGGCCGGAACGCCCGGTTTGATTGTCCTGTGATCTGTCGTCAAGCTCATATCGCCCTCCTGACGCTGCTGCTGGTTGTTATCGGCAGCGGATGCCAGCGTGAAGAGCAGCCCTCCGGCGGCAAAATTACCCTCACGCTGGCCACCGGTGAACTTCTCACCCGCGCCACGCCGGGAGACGGAGCTCCGGAAGACGGCGGCGGCATCCGGGAGATTTCGGCCGGAAAACCCGATCTGTTCATTGCCCTGGCCGGCAGCAACGGCAACATTCTGGCCACCTACCCCTGCCAGGAGAACGACACCTACAAGAGCGAATGCCGCTCTTCTTCGGCCACCGAGGCCACTGTCTCCATAGACAGCCCCGGCAAGGGAGTCTACTCCGTCTATGTGGTGGCCAATCATTCCTGGCTCACCAACGCCAGTGACCCCAGCCTGAGCGCCAACCCCGCTTCGGCCTCCACCGTGTCCGAACTGGATGCCCTGGTCCTTAGCCGGACTTCGGCCTTAACCTTTGACGCAGAGCATCCTATGCCCCTTTCGGCCAAGGGTACCCTGAGCCTCCTGGCCAGCGAAAACGGGCAGATTAACCTGGAACTCAAGCGTGTAGTGGCCCGCGTAAGCCTTTCCTTCAGCAACAAGACGGAAGAGGACCTGACCCTGGAGCACTGCACCATTACCTTAAAGACTATGAACCCCCTCAAGGGGTATTGCTTCCCCGCCGCCACGGACTATTTTGCCCGGGGGAATTCCGACCCGGATGACCTAGTTCTCTGCGAAGACAGGACCATCTCCATCGAGGCCGGACAAACCGGCGGCACAGAACCTGTGCTGGTTTTCCCCAGCCAGGCTCCCACCCAGACCGAAGGCGGCAGGATGTACCGCTGCGACATCCGCTTCCAGTTGGGAGACAAAACCTACGTAAACACCGACCTTCCGGTCCAGGACCTGAGCACCTTCGAAAGCATCCTTTCCCTGGAGAGAAACCAGGACCTGACCATCCTTACTGAGATTAATAAGAGAGGGGCCGACAACGACATTTCCTTCAATTTCCGCGTAAGCCCCTGGACCAACATAATTCAGGAAATAGAGTTTAATTAATGAAAAGGTTTGCAGGCATATTTCTGATGGCCATCCTCACCCTGGTATCCTGTTCCAGGATGATGGAGGAGACCCTTCCGGGCGAATGCTACCCGGAGGGAACGCCTGTTACCTTGAAACTGGGCTTCGGCACCCCCGATTTCCTGGATGTAAACATTGGAACCAAGGCCGAAGCATCGGCCGCCGACGAATCCCGCGTGAGGGAGCTGTACGTGCTCCTCTTTGACCAGGACGGCAACAAGTTCTACGGCCGAAATTTCTCCTATTCCCAGAAAATAGCCAGCCTGAGCACGCTCATCAATGACACCGAGAACGATGGCTGGTACATAGAAACCGATAACAACGGTGTTACCACCCGGGGCGTCGTGAAACTCTCCACCGTTTCCAAGCCCAATTGCACGCTGGTGGTCCTGGCCAATGTATCCAACACCATCAGTCACATAGGCACCTCCACCAAAGTGGTAGACTATCTGGCCGGCATCCGCACGCTGGAGCAGCTGAAAGAATCCAAGGTATCCCTGGAGCAGGACATTGTAACCCGAAGCGACCTCTTCCTGATGATGGGAACTATGGAGAATGTCAATACGGGAGAACTCATCTGGGGCACCCTGCCTGACAATTATAATGAAGGCCAGATTCTTCTGAAAACCCTGGACGCCAAGGTCAAGTTCCGCGTCAAATACAACACGGAAAATATTGATCCCAAGCGTTCGTATTCCCGCAACTGGAGGGTACACAACGTTCCCACCGGCTGCTACCTGTTTGAACCTACCACGACCGAGCAAAAAGCAAATTCTTCGGAAGGATTCTTCACCACGGAGGAGGCGTTCTTTGATGCCACCGAAACCGACGATTCCGGCAACTCCTGGGAGGTATTTACCTTCTATATGCTGGAAAACTACCAGACCGGCACAGGGGCCACGCAATATAACGAACGCGAAAGGCAGGAAAAGATATCCGCAGAGGATGGATACGTAGAAAACGGAAACTGGATCTATGCTCCTGCCAAAGGAACCTATGTCTGGTTTGATATGGTTCTGGGCCTCACCGATGACGGCGTAAGCCAAATTATGGGAGACTCGGGAAAAGTGGCCCAGGCCATCACCTCCAAGGCCGAATTTACGGTACATCTGGGAGACTTCACCACCTATGGCGTAAATGATTACACCGTTAACCGCAACCACTGCTATACCTACAACGTTACCATACAGAATACAAGAAGTATTTATGTAGAGGTGAAGGAAAACACGGAAAACCAGCCCGGTCAGGAAGGATCCCTGCTGCTGGTGGCCGAAGGAATAGTCAACTGCGACTCCCACTACGAATACCACGACCTGGTCTTCAAATACAACGAGGATTACCTGAAAAGCGGCATTGCCTGGTACATTAAAACGCCGTTCAGCAAGGGCGGAGAGGGAGAGTGCAAGGACTACCTGTGGGTAAAGTTTGCCGTAAACGACCTCGTAAACGACCATTATACGGAGAACAGAAAGGCCTATCCCACCAGCACCGGAGAGGAATGGGTGGCCTATGACCCGGCCTGGACCCCCGAAGACGGAACCCCGCGTCCTCCCCTTATGGACGTGAACCAGCTGGTGAAATACATAGTAAACGAAACCCGCAAGGAGAAAAACAATCCCGGATCCAGCGATTATAGGGACGAACTCATCCATGTTACTGCCTACGTAGACGAGTACTACTACGAGTTCGACCCCCGGGAATACGAGCCCAGAACGGTAGCTGATGTGGCCAATACCCCCACACCCAACCCGGACCTGTGGCGCCAGTTTGTAAACCAGCCTCCGCGCGAACTGCACATCCTCTCGGAAACCAAGTACAGCCAGGACCGCCAGAGCGACGTAATCCTGGCCAACAACTCCATCATCCAGCAGTCTATCCAGACTTTCTACAACATTTATTCTCCGGATCTTCATTCCATCTGGGGAACGGAGCATCTGGACGAAATGGAGTACCGTACGCGCATTGGCAAGGATGGCAATCAGATTCAGTGGCCCTGGTGGCCGTCCGTCGCCGAGGTGAACTTCACACGCTCCATTACCGGTAGTATTAAAAATGGAGAGAACGGGCGCATCAATACCGCCGTCATCTGGGGACTCAACACGGGAGCACAGCTGCCGTGGGACCAGTTCCTGGAATACAACGTAACCGACAATACGCCGGAACTTAAATACGACAGGGCCAACCACGACCAAGACTTCGCCTTTATGGCGTATTCCTGCCTCACCCGCAACCGCGACAACAACTTCAACGGAGTCATTGACCCGGAAGAAGTCCGCTGGTACATTGCCTCCATCGACCAGCTGGTGGGTATGTGGGTTGGCAATGAGTCGCTCACCCCTTCGGCCCGTCTGTATCACCCGATGAATGCTGCTAACACCAGCGATGGAACCCAATGGCGCTCCTGGGTCATCTCCAGCACCGGAGACCACGTAGAGAATCCCAACATCATCCGTGCAGAGGAAGGATGTACCAAGTCGGACTACAACTTCTTCAATTGGGCCGATAATAACAGGGTACCCTTCACGGAAGACGAACGCAACAAGGTTTCTTCCATCCGCTGCGTCCGCAATATTGGCACCTATCAGGACGGCGGCGTTCTCAAGGATATCTCCTATGCCCCTTACGAGAGGCTGGTGGACGAATATTACGAACTCCCGGCCGGGTCCGATGCCAACGGAAAAGCCCTTCCCAATGCCGATGGAACCTACACCATCCGCTTCTCCCGCCTGAACTCCGCCTCTATCCGCGAATACACCGCTGAGGACCTCCCCTACCACGACGAATTCTCCATCCACAACGACGTATACCAGGAGCTGGTGGTGCAGAACCCTGCCGAGGCCCGTTACGCCGACGGCGAGCTGCCGGCCCGCTATCCGGAAGAAAACGGTGATATCCTGGACGAAATGGTTATGAACAATGCCATTACTTCCCAGGGACACAACTACTACTGCCCGGAAGGATACCGTCTGCCCAATATGAGGGAGCTGCTGATGATGGAAAGACTCCTGCCCACCAACTATTGGAACGACAACAGGGCCTATCCCTGCCGCAGTTACTATTCGCACGGCAAGCTGGGCTCCAATCCGGTGGATAACGAGACCCAGAAGATTGGCTGGTCCAAACAAAAGAACCGCGTGGCCCTGGTGGACGAAGAATACAGGATGACCGGCCTCCGCTGCGTGAGAGACGAAAGCCGGACCGGCGTCATCACCGGTGTGGTTACCGTCAAGAACGGCCAGCACCTGCGCCACGACGAGGATATGACCGTCCAGATCAACATCTCTTCCCTGGGATCGGCCATCCGCGATCTGGATATCTCCCTGGTTTATACCACGGCCTACGGAACGGAAGAGACCCTTCCCATTACCCCTGCAGGTCTGGAAGTTTCCGGTATCACCTACCGCAAGGATGTGGTCTGCCACCTCCCCAACTACGACGTTCTCCCCATCCTGGGCAATATGTCCGTGAGGGTCTCCGTCAGGAACTACGCTTCTTCCACTCCCAAGGTGTTTGAAGCCCCTATTACCCTGCTCTCCCCCGTTTTCACTTCTCTGCGCCTGCTGCATTGCTCCTACAATGAAGAGGCCGAAAATCCTCCGTTCCCTGTGCTGGCAACGGCCAATTCGGCCACGCCCATCACCAGGATGACCCTGAAAGTGCTGGATCCCGCCGGCATTACCCGCACGGTCAGCCTGTTCAACGACGCCAACAGCACGCAGACGCATTTGAGCATCCTGCATCCCTACCAGTACAGGACTTCTTCCAGCCAGTCCGGAAGCGCTCCGGTACTCACTGCGGGCACCTACACCTTCCAGCTGGAGGTGGTCTCCGAGGGCAAAACCACCCGTTCGGATCTGGCTTCTATGGAGATTCTGCAGGTGAATTACCAGCCCAATTCCGGAGTAACCGGAACAGACTACCAGACTTCCAACGACATTTCCGTCCTCTGGGAACCGCAACAGATTGACAATCTGGATTTCTTCTCCGGAGACTTCATTGAGGCCAATATGGATGTTTCCTACTGCACCTACCTGCAAGTAAACAACCAGAATGGAAGTAGAAATGACAACCTCACCATTGGCCGTGACGACTTAATTAGCGTGGGCCTCACCGGAACCGATTACGGAACCGGAATGACTATGCCTTATGTCTTCCACATCTACTTCCCCGCCCACGACGGAAACAGCACCAGCGGAGAGGACTGGCTGCGACCGAACCCCTCTACCTCTGCCGGTAATTCCAACGGTTATAACTACAAGGATTTCCAGTACGGAGCCGGTACCGGATTTATGGAGCAGATGGTTAGCGGCAAGCCCTACGGCAAGCCGGACATCAGCAAACAGCAGCACTACCGTTTTGACCAGAACGGAGTGTTCTGGAACAACCAGCTCATTGATCTGGATAAATTCAGCGGAGACAGCAACGTGAGCAACGCCAAGGCCACTTTCAACGCGCTCCGCGATGCCAGTACCCTGTACGTTGGCTCCACGCAGGGCTTCCACCACTCCCGCGCCAGGTATCACTTTGTGCGCGTGGTCTACAACACCGCTGCTTACAACGAAGACGGCAGCGGAAGCCATTTTGACGACGATCCCCAAAACGGAGGTAATTTGTAATGCAGCTGAAAAGTATCATAAATAAGGTTCTGCCCCTGCTCTTTGCGGCCTTCCTCCTCTCTTGTACCAAGGAGATGGAGCAGCCCGTGAAGTATCGCACCATCCATTACAAAGCCCAGGCAGGAAACGAAGCCCTGACCCGCGCCACGGTGGACGGAGGCAACCATTATGTCTTTGAGAATACGGACCAGCTGTATCTGGCCAGTGCAGCCAATCCGGATCAATTATACGGCGTTCTTTATCTGACCGCCGGCGCCGGTACGGGCAACGCCTGGTTTGAAGGAGACCTGTACTGCCAGGAGGGCTTTGAGCTCTCGGACGCTACTCAGGTAAAGGTAACCCTGATAAACAGCCAGGACCGCATCCATACTTGCCAGAGCGGGCACGTAACCGCTACGGAATACCCTACGGATGACTTTGCTCCCGACTTTGCCACGGCCGTCAAGTACTTCAGCGATTTCACCGGCACCAGTACCTTTGGAAGCCACGATTTCTCCCTTTCCCAAAATTCGGCCTTCCTTATCTTCAACATCCGGATGAGCATCCACGATATTGAGGAGAACGCTTCTGTATCGGCCCAGCTGTCCAGTTCCGGCCAATCCATCTGGAGCGCTTCCGTACAGGCCCAGGAGGCCGGAAAACTTCGTTTTGTAACGGCTTTCAAAGGCGGTGACGTATCCCTATTCAGCGCCAGACTCTCCCTTTCCTGGGACCAGGGCAGCAAAGAAATCGATGACATAGCCAACACGTCGCTGGTCGCCAATAACTACTATACCATCAGCCGCTCTACGCTCAGCTACAACGGATTCCGGATCATCGCCCTCCAGGATGGTACCACGGTCCATTTCAACCACACCGGAGACGGGCTCAAATACAGCACCGACACGGGAGATACCTGGACCAGCTACGACGCAGAAAGCGACATTACCCTCAACTCCGGAGACGAGCTCTGCTTCAAGGGTAATAAGGCCAACTACAAGAATGCCAAAGCGGACCAGTACGGATCGCCTGACACCAGGCCCATCTTTACCTCCAACAAGACCGTAAAGATAGCCGGCCACATTATGAGCCTCATTGCGGGAGACAACTATTCAGACACCACTCCTATGCCCGAGGATGCCTTTAACGGCGCTTTCTCCAAAGGGTCCGATGCAGACAACACGGACATCACCATCGATGCAGAGGATCCGCTCATCTTCCCCTCTACCATCAATGTGCGCTGCTACAAGAATATGTTCCGCGGCTGCAGGAATCTGGTTACCGTACCCGATTTACCGGCTACTACCATTGCCAGCGAATGCTATTACAGTATGTTCCGCCGGTGCCCCAACCTGATTTCTGTCAAATGCAATCTTCAGGGAACAGTGACCAGAGCAGAAATAGAGAATGCCGTTGACAAATGGTTTGTCAAGTCGGGATCCACCACTATGCTCAATACCAACGGCACATTCTACTGCCCGGCCGCAATGAAGGACGTTTGGGACGAACTTCACGTGGCCAACCATAGCCTCGGCGGTATTCCTACCACCTGGCAGATAGTTACCTACTAGTTTTTCTTGGAAACAAGCTGGCCCACACCCCAGCAGACGGCGGCTACCATCATACCGTTGATGGAAGCGAAGCCCCAGTGTACCAGGTTGGCCACCACGGCGCCGGCTACAACACCAATCACAGCACTCCAGTTAACCACCTTTTCCTTGTCTTCCTTGCCCTTGTGGGTAAAGTAGTGAAGGATGAGGATAATACCCACGGGAGGCAGGGTGCAGTTGAGCACGTTGAGCCAGTCGCAGAAGTTCCAGTACAGCCACACGGAAGCCAGCGTGCCAATAATGCCGGAGATAATCACCATAACATTTTTAGGCAGGCCGAAGATATTGCTCAGGCCCAGGCCGGCGGTGTAAAGGGCGTTGTCGTTGGTGGTCCAGATGTTAAGGCCCAGAACCAGTACAGCCAGATAGAAGAGATTGAGGTTGAGCATCACCTCAAAGATGTCGTTACCGCCTGCATAAATGCTGGAAACGGCGCCAAACAGGAACATCAGGCTGTTACCCAGGAAGAAGGCCACAATGGTAATGATAAGGCCCACCTTGCCGTTTTTGGCAAAACGCGTGAAGTTGGGCGTGGCCGTACCGCCGGAAACGAAGCTGCCCACAACCAGGCCCGCACCGGCAATGATGCCCAGGTCCTTGGTGCCCTTGGAGAACTGCTCCACCAGACCGGTATCACCGCGCGTAACGGCCAGAATCATAGCAATGGTGCCCAGGATGGCCACGGCGGGAACCGCAATATAACTCACAATGGTAAGACTCTTGATGCCGTAATAGGCGCTGGCCGTCATCATAACACCGGCGGCAAATACCAGCAGATAGCCTTCCCAGGGCATACTGTCCGGCGTTACCTCCAGGCCCATCACCTCCTTGGCCACGGGGATGGCAAACATAGCCAGACCCACGCCAAACCAACCGGTCTGGGTAAAGCTGATCATAGCGCTGGGCAGCCAGCTGCCCTTGCTGCCAAAGCTCTTGCGGGCGAGCATATCCAGGGTTAGACCGCTCTCGGCTCCAATCCAGCCCAGGGCACCCGTATAGGCAGCCAGAATGGCACCGCCCAGGAGGATGGCCCACACAAACTGCCACCAGTCAAGGCCACTGGCCAACTGCTGGCCCACCCACATACTGGCAGAGAAGAAGGTAAAACCGAGCATGACCATAAACATGCTCAAATTGCTTTTGCGGCCTTTCTTGTCTACCGGCATACTGGTATAGTCCGCATCGTGAGTCTTGTGATTATTCATATTTGTTAAGTAAAGCGTTAATCGCATTCATCCGCTGCATAGCAATGGTCTCAATGGAGAGGGCAGCGGCGTTCTCCAGGAGATGGGTCTCATCGGCCCAGAGTTTTTGGAGGCTGTCGTCCTTCAGGGCACTCAAATGGGTTACCCGGAGCCATTCTTCAAACGAGAGCGGCTTCTCGTAGCCCAGCTTCTCCCCTACCAGCTTGACGGGGTCAATCCTGTCGGCCCTTCCCCATACGCCTTCCCAGTACTCCAGGGCTTCGTGGAAATGGACGGGAATCTCGTAGCGGCGGGCTCCGCCGTCGTAGATGATACACTTCTCCAGGATGGCGTAAGGAT
Source organism: Bacteroidales bacterium (assembly GCA_016285215.1). The sequence goes on from JAEEQI010000028.1 coordinate 10,935, forward strand.
GGTCCATCACGTAGCGGCGGAATTCCGGAGACACAATGCCTCCCTTCCAGCCAAAGTCAATATCGGGCACATTGATGCCCGTGGCCCCCTTGTCCGTATAGACTGTAAAAATGCCTTCGTAGAAATAGCATTCAAAGCCTTCGAATTCAGGGAAGATCTCGCGGATTTCTTGGGCCTTCTTTTCCATCAGATCAATGGCACGCGTGCCGCCAATGGTGAAGAACACAATCTTGCGGATGCTGCCCCCGCGGCGGCGGAAACGGTCTACTACCTGGTCCAGGCAAAGGCGCAGGGTATCTCCAGTAGCAATGATGTCTCCAATTACCAGCGTGCAGTCTTTCTTGACACGCAGTTTCTCGTATTTGATTTCCAGACCGGTGATTACGTGGTCCTCGATGATGCGCTCGCAGGAAACAAAATGGATGTCACGCACCCTTATGCCACTGCGGTAACAGGCTTCTTCCACGGGATAATTGAGGCCGCCTCTAAGGATGGTGAGGATATCCACGTCTTCATCCTTTCCTTGGGAATATCTATGCCTCAGAGCGTCCGTGGTGGCAGGGAGCATAGCCAGGTAAGAATCGTAGCCAACCACCTCAGGAAAAGCCATCAGATGACGCGTTCCGGAAGCACTGACAACAAAGTAGCGATTCCCGAGTCCAGAGGCCTGTAGCTCGTAAATGCTTGTGTCTTGATTCAAGCCAACAAAGTGAAGGCTCGCATCCTGCAAACTAATGGACATAAAAAAACCCGATTAGACGTAACCGGGATACAAAAGTAGCACAAATTAGAACATCTTCCAAGTTTATTTGAGTATATTTGTAAAGCTATTAAGAAGAAGACTATGAAACAATCCTTCAAAATTTTCCTCGGCCTGGCTCTCATTGCCGCCGGTGTCCTTTGGGCCCTCACCCTTCTGGGCGTTCTTACCTTTGATTTTTCCACCAAGGGATGGTGGACTCTTTTCATTATCGTTCCCTGTATCTTCGGCCTGTTTACAGACCGCGATAAAGTGGGTCCGTGCATTGGCATCGCCGTGGGCGTCCTGCTCTTTCTGGCTGCCCGCGATGTCATCTCCTGGAATATAATGTGGCAGCTGGCCCTGGCCGCTATGATCATCGGTTTCGGCCTTAAACTGCTGTTTTTCAAGAATATCTGCCAGCCGCAGGGCAACTGCGAACTCAAGACCATCTCCAGAGACGGCAAAGAAATCCGCCGCATAGAGACTTCGTTTGGCAAACAGGAAATCTCCTTCCGAGGAGAAAAGTTTGAAGGGGCCGATGTTCATACGTCCTTTGGCGCTCTCATCCTGGATTTCCGCGGGGCCGAAATTGCCCGGGACGCCTTTGTAGACCTTAACGTGGGCTTCGCCGGCGCCACCATCATCGTTCCGGAAGGGCTCGCCGTCCAGCTGGCCGTGAGCAGCGGCTTCGGAGGCGTAAAGGACGACCGCCGCAACAAAGTGGGCACCGGCTCTCCCCTCCTCACCATCACCGGCAACGTAGGCTTCGGTGGCGTAGAAATCAAAGACTAAAACAGTTATGAAACGAACTTTAATCATCGGACTCTTGATGGGTCTTTCTACCCTGGCTTTTGCCCAGACCGGCACCTGGTCCGGCAAACTGGAGGTTCAGGGTACCAAACTGGCTCTGGTCTTCCACCTCAATGAGGAGAATCCCTCAATGGATTCCCCGGACCAGGGCGTCAAAGGCGTTCCCATTCAAGTAGAGCGCACGGAAACCGGAAAAGTAACCGTCAAGGTTCCCTCCATTGGCGCTTCCTACGAAGGCCAGTGGGTGGGAATGAAGATCAACGGTACCTTCAAGCAGATGGGTATGTCCTTCCCTATGACACTCACCCCTGGTGAAGAAAAGCTGAACCGTCCCCAGACCCCTCAGGGCCCCTTCCCGTATACACAGGAAGAAGTCTCCTTCTCTAATGGCTCCGCCGTTTTAAAAGGCACGCTGGTACTGCCGCAGGGCTATACCCGCAAGACGCCCGTCCTCATTATGGTTACCGGCAGCGGCCTCCAGAACCGTGACGAAGAAATCTACGAGCACAAGCCCTTTGCCGTTATTGCAGATGCTTTAGCAAAGTCCGGCATTGCCACCCTCCGCTACGACGACCGCGGCTTTGGCGAGTCCACCGGCGACATCATCAACTGCACCACCGAAGACTTTAAGAACGACGCTCTGGCCGGTATTGAGTTACTCAAGGGCCGATTTGACAAGGTGGGTGTATTAGGCCACAGCGAAGGCGGCGCCATCGCCTTTCAGCTGGCTGCAGAAAAGAAGGCCGATTTTGTGGTAAGCCTTGCCGGTATGGTTGTCTCCGGGGCCCAAACGTTACTTTGGCAGAACAAAGTAGCCCTTCTGGCTGCCGGCATTCCCGAAGCCACCGTCAACACCTACTGCAAGCTCCTGGGAGAGGCATTTGAAGCCCGGATGGGCGGAAAGACGGCTCCTTCGGCCCAAAATACCGACCTTCCGGACGCCCTCAAGCAGAACTATTCCGCTGCCGTGATGCAGCTGATGACTCCTTATATGAAGTATTTCCTGGCCCTGGACGTCCGTCCTCTGCTGCCCGGCATTACCTGCCCGGTCCTGGCTCTCAACGGCACCAAGGACACGCAGGTGGAGTGCTCAACCAACCTGGATGCCCTTCGCAGCGGCCTGCCCGCCGGAGCCAGTATAGTACCCATAGAAGGCGTGAACCATCTCTTCCAGCACTGCACCACCGGTGCCGCCACCGAGTACCGCGACATTGAAGAAACCTTCGCCCCCGAAGCCCTTGCCGTCATGACATACTGGCTATCGGAGGCCCTTAAATAGAACACCGCCATGACCAAAGTATTCAATATTATCCGCAATATCTTTGCGGTCATCGGTGTCCTTTCCACCCTTCTGATTATCGGGTTTCTGATCTTTGCGTCCACGAGCCCCATGTTCAGTTCTCACGAGGAAGACTATCTCTTAATGGAGGAACGGCTTAACACGCTCCGTGCCACGGCCCCGTATGCCAAAGACACGGCTACCGTACAGATCCGCATTCTCCAGAATGAGGCCCGAGCCCAGGAAATACGGGATTACTTCCAGTTGGATACGCTCTACACCCCCGAGGCCGATACCTGGACTAAAGCCCTCGCTATTGGCCAGTTTGTAGCCACCAACATTCCCCACGACAACCAGAAAGAATGGCCCAAAAACGTGAACGCCATTGGCCTCTGGGAATATACTAAAAATGTAGCCCCGGCCTTCAACTGCCGCCTGCACTCCCTCCTTACCTTCGAGCTGCTGCTGGCCGCAGGCCTGGACGCCAAATACATCACCTGTATGCCGCAGGACGAGGAAGACAACGACTGCCACGTAGTCAACGAAGTCTGGCTGCCGGAACTCAGCAAGTGGGCTATGCTGGACACCGATATGGGAGGTCATTATGTATCTGACACGGACGGTACGCCCCTTTCCCTGCAGGAAATAAGAGAGCATTACCTCTCCGGAGAAAAGATGGTGATGCATCCCGGCTTTAAGAAGAAAGGCAGCACCAAAAAGGACTGGTACTACTCCTATATGGCCAAGAACACCTACTGGTTCTCCTGCTGGGGTGAGCTTTCCTACTACCAGGAAGACCACAACAAGGCCGATGTCATCCGAGACCACTACTACCACCTGGTCCCTTCCGGCTTTGATCCTTTCGGCCGTAGCGATGGCACCTCCACCACCGACCCTACCCAATTCTGGGCCCCGCCGGTGCATTAATCGTCAACTTTATACCGCACCCTTAAGCCTGTTTCCTCCGAAAACAGGCTCGTTATTACAGTATTATGATTGATTAGACCTTAAAGAGCATACCGCCTATGTTGTCGTGGGCGGCGCCGGTGACGGATTTGAGGCAGGAAGGGATGTCCCACATATAGAGTACTCCAAGGAAGGCGAAGATGAGGGCCTCCTTGAATTCGATGATGGCCGGTTCCGGGACAACGATGTTGCAGCCGGAGAGGGCGCGCATACGTTCAATCAGGAATTTGTTGTAAGCGCCGCCGCCGGTGACCAGAAGGCTCTTTCCGGGGGTGGTTACTTTGGCCAGTTGTTCGGCGCAGTGCTCGTAGTAGGTGCGGAGCAGGTCTTCCATAGATAGTCCGCTGGCATCCAGGAGAGGAAACACATTTGCTTCCACCCATTCGCGGCCCAGGGACTTGGGCCAGGTCTTGGAATAATAGTCCAAAGCGTTGAGTTTATCCAGCAGCGGCTGATGCACGGAGCCCTTTCTGGCAATCTCTCCGTCGCGGTCCATTTCCAGGCCTATTGAACGGGTAAACCGGTTAATCACATAGTTCACCGGAGAGATGTCAAAGGCAATGCGTTTGTCGCCATCACGCCAGGAGATGTTGGAGAATCCGCCAATGTTAAGGCAATAGTCATACTGGCCGAAGAGAAGATTATCCCCGACGGGCACCAGCGGTGCACCCTGGCCACCCAGCATAATGTCCAGGCGACGGAAGTCCGAAACGGTGGGAATGCCTGTTTCGGCCGCAATGGCCGCACCGTCTCCAATCTGGTACATAATCTTCTTGCCGGGTTCGTGGAAAACCGTGGAGCCGTGGGAGGCTATGATATCGGGCTTGACCCCGAATTCGGCCATAAAATCATTGACCCGCTGACCCAAAAACCGGCCGTAGGCGCTATGGAAGGCTACAAACTCGTAGGCGCTCATATTCTGGACGTCCTTGCCCAGCTTTTGCTTGAGCTCGGCCGGATAGTCGTATCCGCGGGCGCAGTCAATGTGGAAGCTCCATTTGCCGTCTTCGAGTGTAAATGTGGCGCAACATACATCCAGGCCGTCTACGGAGGTGCCGGACATAAGGCCGATACTGGTCATTGTTTTGGTCATTTTTCTATTGCAGTTTATTCTTTACAAATTTATAAAAAAGTTTTATAACTTTGTCCCGTCAATGTGGATTAGCAGTCATAAGGCTTTCCGGTCGGCCGCCCTTCTGGCGGTGATTCTCCCGTTGGTCTTTGCCGCCCCCTATCATCATCACAATCACGAGGCCGCAGAAACCGACAACTGCGATGCCTGTCTGCACCACCGTCCCCACGCCGCCCACCTCAGCAGTGACACGTCCCTTCAGGACTGTCTCATCTGCCAGATCCTTTCCGTGCAGTTTACGCCCGGTAAACAGAACGTCGTGCGGCTGTTCCGTTCGGTGGTCAGCAAGGTGTTTATTGAGCCGGTAAGCGCATCGGCCTGCTTATTCACTCCTTCTATCCCTGCCCGGGCGCCTCCGGTATCATTCTGCTTCTAAAACTATCGGTCAACTGACCCGATGAAAACTCCCATATCGGGACTCATCGGCAGAAGAAAATTATTTTTCGGGACGGTACCCGAAAAACCAATTTTCCTCTGCCTCCAAAAACCTATGAAGTACTACGTGTTAGTACTTGTCAATCAATAGAAACAGAATGAAATACAAAACAATAATGCTTGCGCTGCTGTGTGTGTGCACGGCAGTGAAGGCACAGGAGCAGCCGGACTCCACAGACCTCTTTTTCCGGCATCTGGAACTGAATGAAGTAGTGGTAACCGGTCTGGCCGGCGATACCAAAGTCAAACATACACCCGCTCCCATTTCGGTTATTCGGCCGGGAGATTTGATGGGACGTGCTTCTACCAATATCATTAATGCACTGGCCGCCGAGCCGGGTCTCAGCACCATTACTACCGGCAGCGGTATCTCCAAACCCGTAATCCGTGGACTGGGTTATAACCGTGTTGTGGTTGTTAACGACGGCATCCGCCAGGAAGGCCAGCAGTGGGGCGACGAACACGGCATTGAAGTGGACGGGGCCTCCGTTCACTCCGTGGAGATTCTCAAGGGCCCTGCCTCTCTTATGTATGGCTCCGACGCACTGGCCGGGGTCCTCATTTTTCAGGGTATGCCCAACGCGGCTCCCGGAACGGTGGAGGGCGATGTAAGCACTGAGTATCAGAGTAATAACAACCTTTTTGCTTACTCTCTGGCTGCGGCTGGTAATCACAGCGGCTGGATCTGGAATGCCCGATTCTCGGACAAATATGCCGGAGCCTACCGCAACCGTTTTGACGGACGTGTTCCCAACTCTGGGTTCAGGGAGCGCGGAGCTTCGGCCCTGTTTGGTAAGAACGGATCCTGGGGCTATTCCCGCGTTCGGCTGAGCTATTATCATCTTACGCCCGGTATCATCGAGGGCGAGCGTGACCCTGAAACTGGAGTACTGGAAGGCGATGCTTTTGGCTCCAGGCCCGGTCTTCCTTTCCAGCACGTGCGCCACTATAAAGTAGTGTCCGACAATACCTTCCGTCTGGGAACCGGCAACCTCAAATTCATCCTGGGCTGGCAGCAGAACCGCCGCCAGGAGTTTGAAGAGAGTGCCGATGAATGCGGACTGGATTTCAAACTGAATACCTTAAATTATGATCTTCGATACCAGGTAGAGTTTCCGGCCGATTGGAAAGCGGCTTTTGGCGTGGGAGGAATGTATCAGCGCAGTCAGAATCTGGGAGATGAGTATCTCATCCCGGCCTACCGTCTGTTCGATGCCGGCCTCTTTGCCACCGCTTCCAAGCAGCTGGGCGACTGGACCTTCTCCGGCGGCGTACGCGTAGACTTCCGTCGCCTGCACAGCGAGGCCCTGGAAGACCGCTTTGAGGACTTCCGCCGTACGTTCCCGGGCTTTTCGGCCAGTCTGGGTGTGGTCCGTCCGCTGGGCGAGCACTTCACCGTCCGTGCAAACATTGCCCGTGGTTTCCGCGCTCCCAACCTCTCGGAACTGGCTTCCAACGGCGAGCACGAAGGCACCCTCCGCTATGAACTGGGCAACAAGGATCTGAAGCCCGAATACAGCCTCCAGGGAGACCTGGGTGTGGATTTTACCTCCAAGTTCATTTCCGTGAAGACCGCCTTCTTTATGAGCCGAATTGACAATTACATCTTTGCTGCTCGCAATGGACAGTACGCAGAGGAAGAACTCCCCGTATACGAGTTCCAGAGCGGTCTGGCCCATCTGAAGGGCGGCGAAGTGGTAGTAGATGTTCACCCCATCCACAGTCTGCACCTTAGCAGCGCTTTCTCCTGCGTCTTTGCCAACCAGAGCAATGGCGACTACCTGCCTCTGATCCCGGCCCCGCGCCTGTTCTCAGAAGCCAAGTACGAGTTCTCCCACGGCGGCAAAACCTTCAACAATGCCTTCGTGGCCCTGAATGTGGACTGGAACCTGGCCCAGAAACGTTTCTACGCCAAGGACAACACCGAAACCGCCACTCCCAGCTATGTTCTGCTGGGCGCCTCGGCCGGTACGGACATCGTGATCAAGGGCAAGAAGCGCCTTTCCATCTACCTGATTGGCTCCAACCTCACTGATGTGGCCTACCAGCATCACCTGAGCCGCCTCAAGTACGCCGACCTCAACGTAGTCACCGGCCGCCGCGGCGTCTTCAATATGGGCCGAAATATTACCGTCAAGGTAGAGGTTCCGTTCTAATAAGCCTGTTTCCTCCGGGAAGTAGACGGTCCAAATAATGTGACGTCTATCACGAAAAGGTACCCAAAATGCGGTAGACGGTCCAAAAAGTGGGACGTCTACCGCAGATAACCATGCCGAACCAGATCTTCACGGGAGCGGACTTGGTTGGTGTAGCCGTCTGCGATGACAAATAGATTATCGGCTACGGAGGAGATGGCTTCGTAGTTGTGGTCGGTAACAATGATTCCGTGGTCCTTGCGGCGCTCGCGGATGAGTTCTTGAACGGCCTCAATGCTCACGGGATCAATCTGCGAAAAAGGTTCGTCCAGGATGTAGAAAGGGGCTTCGCTTAGCAAGACCAGATACAGTTCCACCAGTCTGGCTTCTCCGCCGGAGAGTTCCCAAATATGGGAATCGCAGAAA
>JAEEQI010000184.1 GCA_016285215.1 Bacteroidales bacterium
CCAAGGTGATCCTGCCCGGTGTGGGCAACGCCGCCGAGGCTATGGAGCACCTGCAGGAGCGGGGGCTCTGCGAAGTGATTCGTAACCTGCGTGTGCCCGTTCTGGGCATCTGCGTGGGCCTGCAGGTGCTCTGCAAGAGCTCCGAAGAAGGGCCCGTGGACTGCCTGGGCATCTTTGACGCCCGCATCCGCCGCTTCCCGGAAAGCCCCGAAGCCAAGGTTCCGCATATGGGCTGGAACAACATTGGCAACCTGGAGACCAAGCTCTTCAAGGACCTTCCCGGCGGCAGTTACGTATACTTTGTGCACTCTTATTACCCGGAGCTTAGCCCGGACACCATAGCCACCTGCCGGCACGGGGACACGCTCTTTAGCGCCGCCCTGCGCTGGGAGAACTTTTACGGCACGCAGTTTCACCCGGAAAAGAGCGGCTCCGCCGGCGCTGCCATCCTCCAAAACTTCCTGGCCCTATGATTCAGATTATCCCCGCCATCGATTTGATGGAAGGCCGATGCGTCCGCCTCACCAAGGGTGACTACGGCCAAAAGAAAGTATACGACGGCTCCCCCGTGAACGTGGCACAGCAGTATGCCGACGCCGGCGTATCCCGCATCCACCTGGTAGATCTGGACGGTGCCAAGGCCGGAGAGCCCCGCAACCTCAAGACCCTTGAAGCCATAGCTAACGCCGTTCCCTGCCAGTTGGAATGGGGCGGCGGCATTGGAGGTTCTGAAGCACTGGAGAGCGTTTTTGGGGCCGGTGCCACCCACGCCATCGCCGGCAGTGTGGCCGCCCTGAAGCCCGAACTGTTTGAATCCTGGCTTTCCCGTTACGGTGCCCGGATGATCCTGGGGGCCGATGTCCGCGACGGGCAGATTGCCGTCAAGGGCTGGCTGGAGCAGGTGCCGGTGAGTATCGACACCTTGGTGGAACGCTTCCTCCCCCTGGGCCTTAAAGAATGCATCGTTACGGACATCTCCCGCGACGGTATGCTCCAGGGCCCTTCCACACCTCTTTATCAGCGCCTGCAGAAGGCTTTCCCGGCCGTTTCCTTTACGGTTTCCGGTGGTATTTCCTCGGCAGAGGACATCCGCACGCTGGATAGCCTGGGCCTTCAAAAAGTAATTGTGGGCAAAGCCATTTACGAGCAGCGTATCACCCTTAAAGACTTGAAAGAATGGTTGCCAAACGCATAATCCCCTGCCTGGACGTCAAGGACGGACAGGTGGTCAAAGGCATTAACTTCGAAGGCCTCAAAGAGGTGGGCGACGCCGTGGAAATGGGCGCCCAGTATGCCCGGGATGGGGCCGATGAACTGGTGTACCTGGATATCAGCGCCAGCCGGGAAGGCCGCCGCACCTTTGCCGCCCTGGTGGAAAAGATTGCCGAGAGGATTGACATCCCCTTCACCGTGGGAGGCGGCATAGGTTCGCTGGAAGACGCCGCGCGCCTTTTGGACGCCGGGGCCGACAAGGTCTCCGTGAACAGCGCCGCCCTGGCCCGTCCGGAGCTCATCGGCGAACTGGCCGGCAAGTACGGCAGCCAGTTTGTGGTGGTGGCCATAGATGCCAAAAACATTAACGGGGAGTGGATTTGCACCACCCACGGCGGCAGCCGCTTCACGGAACGGGAGCTCTATTCCTGGGCCCGGGAAGCGCAGGAGCGCGGAGCCGGTGAGATTCTGTTCACTTCTATGGACCACGACGGCACCAAGGCCGGCTACGCCTGCGACGTGTACGCCCGCCTGTGCACCGAGCTTTCCATCCCGGTGATTGCCTCCGGCGGCGCCGGAAGCGTGCAGGACATAGTGGACGTGCTCACGGTGGGAAAGGCCGATGCCGCCCTGGCCGCCAGCATCTTCCACTACGGCACCCTCCCCATCCCCGTACTCAAACAAGCCTTGAAAAACGCAAACGTGAATGTAAGATGAAATACAGTGATTTCCAATTGGATAAGACCGGCGACGGCCTGCTGCCGGTAATAGTGCAGGACGCCACCACCCTCAAGGTTCTCATGCTGGGTTATATGAACCGGGAGGCCTTTGAGAAGACCCAGGCCCAAGGGAAAGTGACCTTCTGGTCCCGGGGCCGGCAGTGCCTCTGGACCAAGGGTGAGACTAGCGGGAACTTCCTGCACGTGGTGAATATGTACCCGGACTGCGACGCCGACACCCTGCTCATCCAGGCCCGGCCCGACGGCCCCACCTGCCACCGCGGCACCACCGCCTGCTTCGACACACCGGAGGAGGAGGGCTTCGTTCGGTCGCTTTCGGCCCTTATCCGGAAACGGCATCAGGAGATGCCGGAAGGCTCCTATACCACCAAGCTGTTTGTCAAGGGTCCCAAGGTCATTGGCAAGAAGGTGGGAGAAGAGGCTGTGGAGGCCGTGATTGAGGCCGTAGACGGCAACCGCGACCGCTTTATCTACGAGGCTTCCGACCTGGTGTACCACCTGCTGGTTCTGCTGGAAAGCCAAGGTGTTAGCGTTCAAGACCTTGAAAAGGAGCTGGCTCTGAGACACAAATAAATTGGGGGCAGATTAGGGCTTTTGTGAGAAAATGATTATATTTGTGAGTTGAGATTATAAAGAAAAAGAGATATGAATCTGACCATTTCCAGCACCCACCTCCTGAAGGCCCTGATGGACGTTTCCAAGGCCATTCCGTCCAAGTCTCCGCTTCCCATCCTGGAGAACTTCCTCTTTGTACTCAAGGACGGCAAATTGGAAATCACCGCCTCGGACTCCGAGCTAACCCTCCGCACCGCCATTGAGGTGGACAGCGCAGAGGAAGACGGCTCCGTAGCCGTGCCCGCCCGTCATATGACGGACCTCCTGAAGGAACTGCCGGACCAGCCCCTCCGCATCAAGACGGTGTCGGACGCCTCCTTCGAGTGCAGCTGGGCCAGCGGTAACTCCGTGCTGCCCTACTTCCCCGCAGACGACTATCCGGAAATCAAAACCACCGGAGACGACGCCCTAAAGGTCAGCTTCCCCGCCGAGAGCCTGGTAGACGGCATCCAGAGCACCATCTACGCCACCGCAGATGATGAGATCCGTCCCGCTATGAACGGTATCTTCTTTGACATTGATCTCACCAGCACCACCCTTGTGGCTTCAGATTCCCACAAGCTTATCTGCTACACCACCCAGGACGTAAAGGCCTCCGAGAAGGCTTCCTTCATCCTGCACAAGAAGCCGGCTGCCGTGCTGCGCTCCATCATTGGCAAGGAGATTGAAACCGTAGAGATTGCCTTTGACAGCTCCACCGCCCAGTTCACCTTTGGCAGCACCACTATGGTCTGCCGCCTGGTTGTGGGCAAGTACCCCAAGTACCGGGATGTCATCCCTATGAACAACTCCAACGTCCTGCAGATAGACCGTCAGCTCCTCCTCAACACGGTAAAGCGTGTGGCCGTGTGCGCCAACAAGGCCTCCAACCACATCAAGTTCACCCTCAAGGAAGGCCAGCTGGAGATCAGTGCCCAGGATCTGGGTTTTGCCCTGGCCGCCTATGAGAAGATCAACTGCAACTATGCAGGAGATGAGCTCACCATCGGCTTCAAGAGCACCTTCCTCACGGAGATTCTGGCCAATATGAGCTGCAGCGGTCTGGTGATCAAGTTCGCAGACGCCCGCCGCGCCGCCCTCATACTCCCCGCCGAAGAAGAGG
>JAEEQI010000185.1 GCA_016285215.1 Bacteroidales bacterium
ACTTCCACGTTGGCGGCGGAGCGCACGTCTGCGGCCGAATTCTCCGGCAGGTACGGGTTGTCAAAGAGACCGGCCTCGAACTTGCGGATGAGCACGCGCTTGACGGCGCGGTCCACAAAGGCAATGCCCAGTCGGCCGCTCTCTACGGATTCCTGGAGGAGGGCAAAGCAGTGGGCTCCCAGGTCCACGTCTACGCCGGCCTTGAGGGCCATCTCTCCGGCTTCCTGCTTGTCTTTGGCCACGTGGTGACTGGTAAAAATGCCGTCTATGCTCTCCAGGTCACTTACCACGAAGCCCCGGAAATTCCAGCGGTTGTGGAGGACGCCGGTGAGCAGTTCCTCGTTGCAGGTGGTGGGAATGCCGTCAATGGTGTTGTAGCTGGTCATCACGCTGAGGGCGCCGGCATCGATGGCTGCCTTGAAGGTGGGCAGCACGTTCTCTTCCAGGTCACGCGGGCCAATGTGGGAGGGGCTGCCGTTGTGGCCGCCTTCCGGAATGCCGTAGGCCACAAAATGCTTGAGGGTGGAGATGATGCCTTCCGACGAAGTTCCTCTTACCATAGCCGAAGCCATCTGGGAGGTGAGGTATACGTCTTCTCCGTAGGTTTCTTCTACGCGGGACCAGCGGGGTTCACGGCTCAGGTCAATGACCGGGCCGTAGCCAATGGTGCCGCCCTGGGCCTTGAGCTCCTTGCCAATGACCTGGCCCACTTCTTCTATGAGCTCGGTGTCCCAGGTGGCGCTGAGGCCAATGGAGGTGGGGAACACCGTGGTGCCAATGGCCATATGCCCGTGGGGGGCTTCTTCGGCCAGAATGATGGGAATTCCCAGGCGGGTAGAGTCTATGGCATAATGCTGCAGGGCGTTATAGGCCTGGGCCGAAAGCTGCGGGTTCAGGCCCGTCTCCAGGGTCTTCCGGGTCCAAGGGTCGGCACGGAACACGGCCCACAGCATACCGCCGTGCTGCTTCTGGATGAACTCCCGGTAAGCGTCCGTTATGCGCACTGTGGCGTCTTCATTCCCGGCCACACCGGGAACCTTCTCGTACATAGGCCAGCCCAGCGGGCACAGCAGCTGTCCCAGCTTTTCTTCCAGCGTCATCCGGGCCAGCAGGTCATCGGCCCTTTGTTCGGAGCTTTTGGAGGCGTCTTTGTAAAGGGGCGTTTTTCCGCTGCAGGAAATGAGGAGGGCGACGGCGGTGAGGCCGAAGGCCCATTTTCCGAGCTTAGTGTGCATAATTCTGTAGTTTGCTAATTATACAAAGATACGGAATATTCCCTTAAAAGAAAAATGCCTATCTTTGCAGCAAAGATGCACAAAATGATTAACGATCTCTTCCTTGACAAGGCCGTAAGCGACCTTTTCCAGAACATTGAGTTTCAGGATGCCCCCCGCGGTCTCTACGACCCTCTGCGCTATATGGTTTCCATTGGCGGAAAACGCATCCGTCCCCGGCTTTGCCTCACCACCTACAGCCTTTACAAGCAGGAATTTACCCCTTCCATCCTGCAGCCGGCAGCGGCCCTGGAGGTCTTCCATACCTTCACGCTCATCCACGACGACATTATGGACCGTTCGGCCCTCCGTCGCGGCCATGAGACGGTGTGGAAAAAGTGGAACGAGGATACGGCCATCCTCAGCGGAGACGTTATGTGCATCGACTCCTACAAGCGTATGATCCAGGCGCCGTCCGCCGTTGTGCCGCAGGCGCTGGCCCTCTTCTCCAAAACCGCCGCAGAAGTCTGCGACGGCCAGCAGCTGGATATGGACTTCGAGCTCCGCTCCAGCGTTCCTATGGAGGAGTATATGCAGATGATTGGCCTCAAGACGGGCGTTCTCATTGCCTGTTCGGCCCAGCTGGGCGCCCTCATTGGAGGGGCCGATGAACACAGCCAGAAGTGCCTGTACGACTATGGCTACTATCTGGGCCTGGCTTTCCAGGTGGCCGACGATTACCTGGATGCCTACGGAGACCAGAAGGTCTTTGGCAAGCCCATCGGAGGAGACATCCTTAACGAGAAGAAGTCCTGGCTCACGGTGAAGGCTATGGAACTGGGTGCAGAGGGGCTGGGTGAAGCCCTCACCGCTCCGGCTCCCACGCCCGAGGCCCAGGCCGCCAAGATTGCCTCCGTTATGGCCATCTACAACAGCGTAGGTATTGCCGAGGCCGCCCGCAAGGAGATTGCCCGGCTCAGCCAGCTGGCTATGGACAAGGCCGCCGAGGCCGGTTTGTCCCAGGACGGCTTTGACGCCCTGAGCCGCTTTGCCAACGGACTGGTGGGCCGCGCCAAATAATGGATCGCAGAGAACTGGAAATTATGGCTCCGGCGGGCAGTTTTGCCTGCCTGACCGCTGCCGTTGAGGGAGGAGCCAATTCGGTCTATTTTGGGATTGGCCATCTCAATATGCGCTCACATTCTGCGGGCAATTTTACCAAGGAGGACCTGCCGGAAGTGATGCGCATCTGCCGCGCTTACGGCATCAAGGGTTATATGACCCTGAACATTACCCTGTACGGAGAAGAGTTGCAGGAGGCATACGCAACGCTGGATGCCGCCAAGGCCGCCGGCGTGGATGCCGTGATTGCCTCCGATATGGCCTGCATCCTGTATGCCCGTAAGATTGGCCTGGAAGTCCATATCTCTACCCAGCTGAGCATCTCCAACATTGAGTCGCTCCGCTTTTATGCCCAATGGGCAGATGTAGTGGTCCTGGCCCGCGAGCTGGAACTGAAGCAGGTGAAAGCCATTCACGAGGCCATTGTGGCAGAGAACATCTGCGGCCCGTCGGGAGAGCTCATCCGCATAGAAATGTTTGCCCACGGGGCCTTCTGTATGGCCGTTTCGGGCAAGTGCTATCTCTCGCTGGCCGCCTACGGAGAAAGCGCCAACCGCGGGGCCTGCATGCAGATTTGCCGCCGGGGATACCAGCTCACGGACTACGAGACCGGCAACGAGATTTGGGTAGACAACAAGTATCTGATGTCGCCCAAGGACCTCTGCACCATCGATTTCCTGGACAAGTTCATTGAGGCGGGCGTCAAGGTGTTCAAGATTGAAGGCCGGGCCCGCAGCGCAGACTATGTGCAGATTACCGCCTCCGCTTACCGCGAGGCCGCCGATGCCGTAGCCGCCGGTACCTTTACCCCTGAATTGGGTGAGGAGCTTAAGAAGCGCCTGGCCACGGTGTTTAACCGGGGCTTCTGGGACGGCTATTACCTGGGAGCGCCTATGGGCGAGTGGAGCTCCAAGTACGGCAGCAGCGCCACCCGTCAGAAGGTGTACGTGGGCAAGGTGACCAACTGGTTTGCCAAGATCAACGTGGTGGAGGTTCAGGTAGAAGCCCGCGACCTGCACCAGGGAGACCAGATTCTGTTCATTGGCGCCACCACCGGCACCCTGGAGATGAAGGTGGAAGAACTCTGGCTGGACTTCAAGCCCGTAGACGTGGTCCACCAGGGCCTGCGCTGCTCCATAGCCGTTCCCCTGAACGGAATGCCGGAGGACAAAATCAACCCCGATGCCGAGGCCGGGGATAAGATTCACCCCAGGCGGGGTGATAAGGTTTTTATCTGGACGCTAAACTAACCTGATTATATGAAAAAAATTCGCCGCTCAACTGTAGAAGCCATCATCTTCCTAG
>JAEEQI010000186.1 GCA_016285215.1 Bacteroidales bacterium
TAATGCTCCAAGTCCCTTATGTCCAGCATCATCTCTTCTATCTGGCTGCGGACCAGCTTGTTAACTTCTCTCTGGGCGGTGCGGGGCTTGGTTTTATAGAGCTCGTAGTAGGGCTGCAGCGAGACCGGGGTGCCAAAGTTCACCAGCATACTCTGCTGCGGGCCAATATATTCCGAATAGTGGTTGGCGGCGGGAAGGATGAAGATCTCTTTCTCGAAGTTGGCTTTTTCGGCCGCCTGGAAGGCCATGCGCGTGTAGCCATACGAGAAGGTTCCCAGCCAGTGCTTGTCCTGGTGTCCGGCTTCCGGGAAGATGAGCACCGACTGGCCGCTCAGCAGGCCTTCCTCGGTGAGGCGGAAGGTCTCGTCGTTGTTGGCCAGGGCTTCTTCTCCCTGATACTGCAGGCGGAAGGCGGGCAGTACGCCGGCCCAGAGGATGAATTTGCCAAAGAGGGGGTGGATGTCAAAGGCATCGGCCCTGGCAATGAAGTGCCAGCGGCGGTCGTCCTTGGAGAGGAGCACCCCCAGGGCATCCAGGAAGGCGTTCTGGTGGTTCATAGCCACCAGCGTGGGCGTTCCGGGGGCAGGAATGCGGTCCCGGCCCAGGCAATAATAGTGACGGAGATACACGCCGCACGATGCCCAGCGGAAATAAGCTTTGGTGAGCTTATAGCCCCAACCCATTTGGTCCTTCTTCATTGGTTATCCTAGAAAAATGCTTGCAAAAATAAGCAAAAAAGGTTAAATTTGAAAATTATGAAAGAACTGTATATTAAATATATCGCTACTAACCTGCACATCCAAAATTGGCAGGTGGAAAACTGCGCAGAACTGTTTGCAGAGGGCTGTACCATCCCGTTCATTTCCCGTTACCGCAAGGAGCGCACGGGCGGAATGACAGACGTGGAGGTGGCCCAGGTCAAGCATTGGGCCGATGTCTTTGAAGAGATGGAAAAGCGCAAGACTTCCATCCTGGGAACCATTGAGGAGCAGGGGAAGCTGACGCCGGAGCTGCAGAAAGCCATTGAGAACTGCGTGAGCAGCAGCGAGCTGGAAGACCTGTATCTTCCGTACCGTCCCAAACGCAAGACACGCGCCACGGTGGCCATTGCCAAAGGCCTGGAGCCGCTGGCCGACCTCCTTTGGAACAACAAGAGCCGCAACCCCCAGGCCGACGCCCAGAAGTTCGTGAAGGGAGAGGTGGCCTCCGTAGATGAGGCCCTGCAGGGTGCCAGGGATATTATGGCCGAAAGAATAAGCGAAACGGCCCACAACCGTGAGACGCTGCGTGGCATCTACCGCACCCGCCGGGTATGCTCCAAGGTGACCAAGGAGGGTATGTCCAACCCCGAGGCTGCCAAATACCGCACGTATTTCAACTTCTCGCAGCCCATCTCCAAGATCCCTTCCCACAACCTCCTCGCTATGCTGCGGGCACAGGATGAAGGTTTCCTCAAAGTGGAGATAGACGCCGACGGCGAGAAGTGCGGCAACAAACTGTATTACGACTATTGCCAGGAACACGGCTACCCCTCGCATCACGAGGTCCGCGACGCCGTGGACGACGCCTGGAAGCGCCTCCTGGATCCTTCCATCACAGGTGAAGTGCTCAGAGAGGCCAAAGAGAAGGCCGATATTGAAAGCATCCAGGTGTTTGGAGAGAACCTCCGCCAGCTGCTGCTGGCCCCGCCGGTGGGGCAGAAGCGCGTGATGGCCATTGACCCCGGTTTCCGCACCGGCTGTAAGGTGGTGTGCCTGGACGAACAGGGCAACCTGCTGTGTCACGACGTCATTTACCCGCATCCGCCGGTGGCCAAGAAGATGGACGCCATCATCAAGGTGTCGGACCTCGTGGATAAGTACAAGATAGAGGTCATTGCCATTGGCAGCGGTACAGCCGGCCGCGAGACGGAGGATTTCGTCCGCAAAGTGGGCTTGCCGGAAGAGGTGCGCATCTTCTCCGTGAGTGAGGATGGCGCTTCCGTGTATTCGGCCTCCGACGTGGGCCGCGAGGAGTTCCCGGAGTACGATGTAACGGTGCGTGGCGCCGTTTCCATTGGCCGCCGCCTGATGGATCCGCTGGCCGAACTGGTGAAGATTGACCCCAAGTCCCTGGGCGTGGGGCAGTATCAGCACGATGTAGATCAGGCCCTTCTGAAGGAGAAACTGGACAACACCGTGGAGAGCTGTGTAAACAGCGTGGGTGTGAACCTCAATACCGCCAGCCCGTACCTGCTGCGCTATGTGAGCGGCATAGGCCCTGCACTTTCCAAGGCCATTACGGATTACCGGGCTGCCAACGGGGACTTTACGTCCCGTGAGCAGCTCAAGAAGGTGCCGCGTCTGGGAGACAAGGCCTTCCAGCAGTGCGCCGGCTTCCTCCGCATTGCCGGGGCGGCCAATCCGCTGGACAATTCGGCCGTGCATCCGGAGGCGTATCATATTGTGGCCAAGATGGCCAAGGACCTCAAGCTGAGCACCAAGCAGCTGGTTGGCAATGCAGAGGCCTGCAAGGGCATTGAGGCTTCCAAGTATGTGGAGAAAGACTTCGGCCTTCCTACTGTCAACGACATTATTCTGGAACTGCAGAAGCCGGGCCGTGACCCCCGGGAAAGCGCCCAGGAGTTCTCTTTTGCAGAGGATATCCACGAGATTGACGACCTCAAGCCCGGTATGGAACTGCCCGGACTGGTGACCAACCTGACGGCTTTTGGGGCTTTTGTAGACATCGGCCTTCACGAGAATGGCCTTATTCACGCTTCCCAGATGGGCGTGAGGGGGATGGCTGTGCCTTCCAAGGTTCTCAAGCTGCACCAGCACGTGATGGTGGAGGTCCTTAACGTAGATTTGGAAAGAAACCGCATAAGTTTAAGATTGATAAAATGAAAAGACTAATCACCATTCTGGCGCTCTGCGCCGTGTGCGTAGGGGCCTGGGCCAAGGGCTATACGCTCACTTCGCCGGACGGGCACCTCTCCCTGAGCGTGCAAACCGGCAAGACCTTCACTTACAGCGTGATGCTGGATGGCACTCCGCTGCTGGATCCTTCTCCGCTGGGGCTGACGCTCGCCGATGGCACCGTCTGGGGCCCCGGAACCAAGTTCAGCAAGGCTGTGCGCCGCAGTGTGGATGCTTCCTTTGATGCTCCGGTTTTCAAGCGTTCTTCTGTTCGCGACCACTTTAACGAGCTCACGCTCAAGGCTAAGGGCTTTGACGTGGTGTTCCGCGCCTATGACGACGGCATTGCCTGGCGTTTTGTTCCCGCCAAGCCCGTTACCGTCAAGTCCGACGAAACTTCGTTTGTGTTCTCCGAGGACTGGGAGACCTTTATTCCTTATGTGAACCAGCATACGCAGACCCTGGACGACCAGTTCTTCAGCTCCCAGGAGGCCCAGTATACCGTTAACAAGATATCTGAATGGCGTAAGGACCGTATCGCTTTCCCGCCCATTACGGTTTGCGCCTCCGAGGGCATCAAGCTCTGCATTACGGAGAGTGACCTCCTGGACTATCCCGGTATGTATTTCTACAACGGGGACGGTGACAAGAAACTGGAAACCCGCTATGCCCGCGTTCCCGCCACGTATGCCGCCGAGGACGGTGATACGTTCCAGCGCCTCATCACTTCCCGCAAGGACGTG
>JAEEQI010000187.1 GCA_016285215.1 Bacteroidales bacterium
CTCTACGGGGGCGCAGATCCGGCTGTGCCTGATGCTCAGCTATCCGGCCATTCTGGCCCAGCTGTCGTCGGTGATGATGCAGTACATCGATACCTCTATGGTGGGGCATCTGGGGGCGGCGCAGGGTGCTTCCATCGGCCTGGTTTCTACCTGCCTATGGCTGTGGGGCGGCTTCTGCTTTGCCGTTTCTTCCGGTTTCTCGGTGCAGGTGGCGCACCTGATTGGCGCCAACGATTTCAAGAGTGCCCGTTCCGTGTTGCGGCAGGCCCTTACGGTGGCTATGTTCTTCAGCGTGACGCTGGCCCTCATTGGTGCCTCCATTTCACAAGTGCTGCCGCACTGGCTGGGAGGCGGCCCGGACATTGTGGGAGATGCCGGAAAGTATTTCCTCATTATGGCCCTTTTTATGCCGGCTATGCAGCTGGACTGGATGTGTGCCGCTATGCTGCAGGCCACCGGCAATATGAAGGTTCCCAGCCTCCTGAGCATAGGAATGTGCGTATTGGATGTGGTCTTCAACTACCTCTTCATCTATAAGCTGGAAATGGGCGTGGTGGGCGCCGCGCTGGGCAGCGGCCTGGCCGAGGTAATAACCGCCATAGCGATGTTCTCCTTCCTGGCCTTCAAGAGCCCGGAGATGCGGCTGACGCAGGAGAAAGGCAGTTTCCGGCCCACGGAGAAGGTGGTGAGGAAGGGCCTCAGAATAGGCGGCCCTATGGCCTTCCAGAACCTCCTGCTGAGGGGCGGATACATTGCCGCCACCGTCATTGTGGCTCCGCTGGGAACCATTGCCATTGCCGCCAATACCTTTGCCATTACGGCCGAAAGTCTCTGTTATATGCCCGGCGCCGGCATAGCCGATGCGTCCACCAGCCTGGTGGGTCAGTCCATAGGGGCCGGCCGCAAGGAACTGGCCAAGCGCTTCGCGTGGATTACCACCGCCCTGGGTATGGGTATTATGGGCTTCCTGGCCATTCTGATGTATATATTTGCGCCGCAGATGATGGGACTCCTGTCGCCCGATGCGGAGGTCATAAGCCTGGGCGCCCGCGTGCTGCGGATAGAAGCCTTTGCCGAGGTAGGCTATGCGGCCAGTATGGTCATTTACGGCTCCTGCGTGGGTGCAGGAGACACCAAGGTGCCCAGCGTAATGAACTTCGGCTCTATGTGGATAGTCCGTATCCTGCCGGCCATCTTCATTACCCCCGTCTATGGCCTGGTGGGCTTCTGGGTATGTATGGCGGTGGATCTGAGCTTCCGCGGCGTCCTCTTCCTGATTCGTCTGTACCGGGGTACCTGGCTTAAAAATGTTCAAGATATCGTATGATAGCAATTGTTCTCCCAAAGGCCGATGAACGAATCCTCTCGGCCCTCCGTTTCCAGAAATGCAAGGATTTCAAGGTGTATGTGACCACCGGTGAGGTGGAGGATGACGATGTCCGGGACGTCCTGGACATCCAGCACGGCAGCTGGTCGCAGGTGCAGGAAGAGGTGGTGTGCATCCTTGAAGAGGGCGCATTGCCCAACCCTGACTTTGTGGGCCGCATTGTGAAGGCGGTCAGAAGGCATCCGGACTTTAACGTGTATCACGTGAACCTGAACGGGGAGAAGGCTTTCCCGCGAAAGACCAAGGCCAAGAAACTGTTCAAACTGGTAGTGCTGGAAGAAGTCCCGGCGCCGCTGTCTTCCTTTATCTTCCGTACGTCCGTTCTCCGCGACAGGGCCGTTTTCAAACCCGACGGCACCTTGGCTTCGCTGGCCAGCGTCTTTGCCTGCGCCGTGGAGAGTCCGGTGCGCAACGTGTGGAGGGGCCGACTGGATTGGAGTGCACCCGACCCTGTGACAGATCCTATGGAACAGGACCTGAAGGTGCGCAGGAAGCTGGCTTTGCTCAAGTGGACCGAGGACTACTTTGGGGACGATGACTATCCGCTCTCCGTGGGAGACCAGTTGGATCTGTTTGCCACCGAAGTAGCAAAGCTGTATCCCAGCTACAGCGAAGAAGACCTGAAAGAAATGATGAACGGTTTCCAGGTGTCCCAGGGAACGGTTCGGAAGATGCGCGCGATGAGTGCCCTCAAGGCAGCCCTCAAGCAGCGCGGCCTGGAGTTGCAATAAATTGCGTATCTTTGCCAAAATTTTGCTGCTATGTATTACGTTTGCAAACGACTCGAGATATCTTCGGCCCATGCCCTGCACCTTTCTTACGAGAGCAAGTGCGAGTCCCTGCATGGCCATAACTGGATTGTAAAAATCTACTGCAAGAGCGAGACGCTCAACGAAGACGGTATGGTAACGGACTTCACCCACATCAAGAAGGACATCACCACCGCCCTGGATCACAAGAACCTCAATGAGGTGTTCGATTTCAACCCCACCGCCGAGAATATAGCCCGCTGGATCTGCGACCACGTGGACAACGCCTACAAGGTGGAAGTGTGGGAGAGTGAAATGAATATGGCCGCCTACGAGCGTTAAGATGTACCGCGTCAACGAGATATTCTACAGCCTTCAGGGAGAGGGCTTCTGGACGGGAACGCCTATGGTGTTCGTGCGCCTGTCCGGTTGCAACCTCCAGTGCCCTTTCTGCGACACGGACCACTTTGCCTATACGGAAATGACGGCCGCTCAGATTGTTTCCGAGGTCCGTTCCTGCAGCGATGCCTGCACCCGCATCTGCCTCACCGGAGGAGAGCCTTGCCTGCAGGCCGATGACGCCCTCCTGGACGCCTTCCACGCCGCCGGCTATACGGTCCATATGGAAACCAACGGCACCCGCCCCGTCCCTGCCGGCGTAGACTGGGTAACCCTCAGTCCCAAGAACCAGGTGACCGGCCTCCAGGGCAACGGAACCGTAGTTCTGAAAAAGGCCGATGAACTCAAACTCGTCCTCGCCCCCGGCGTAGACCCTTCGGCCTGGGCCGCCTTCCCCGCCACCTGGCACTTCCTCCAGCCCTGCGACACCGCCGGCCGTCCCAACATCTCCGAAGTCATAGACTACATCCAGTTCCACCCCCTCTGGAGGTTGTCTCTCCAGACCCATAAACTTCTAAACATTCGTTAGAGTTCACCATCCTCCGGAAATTATTTTTCGGGACGGGACCCGAAAAACCAATTTCCTCCGGATTCAGAATAGCCGGCCGTGAAATACAAGTAACGTTCATTCAATACTTTACGTAATTCCTCCTCCGTATTTTTGGCTCACCGGGATTTTTCCGTGGGAACAAACTGTAAGCAGTTGAACGGTTTACGCATATATTCTGGTTAGTCTGAAGAGGAAGAACTTAAGATCAATAATACCTCTAAGTTGAGCCCTGAATGCCTTGATTTTGGTATTCAGGGCTTCTGCTGAAGCATTGGTTGAGCGGAAGAGAAAGTAGTTAAGCACATCATCTTCCCTTGATTGTAGAGTCTGCGATAGTACACGAAAGTCTTCGTTTCGAGACTTTTCTGCCTTCTCATACCACTGAGACAGACTGCTTCTTGCCGATTCTTTCGTCGCGTTTCTCTTATTAAAGATGACTCTTAGCGAGTGGGAAAGGCTGTATGCGTTCTTTATGTCTGGGAAGCGCCTAAAGAGTATTTGAGCCCTTTTTTTCT
>JAEEQI010000188.1 GCA_016285215.1 Bacteroidales bacterium
CGCCAAGAGCCGTCTGCGTCCTATCCTGATGACCACCCTCACCACCGTTCTGGGTATGCTCCCGATGGCCCTGGGCCGTGGAGAAGGCTCCGAAATGTGGAACGGTCTGGGTACTACGGTGGCCTGGGGTCTGAGTATCTCCACCCTCATCACCCTGGTCCTCATCCCTGTCCTCTACTGTGGATTTACAGAGCACCGACAGAAGCGTAAGGCCCGCGCGCAATAATTCCTGAGGGGGCTCTGCCCCCTATTATCCCCCGCGGCCTCCGGCCGGGCGCTCTGCAGAGCGCCTCGTTTCCGGACGACTGATAAGAAGGATTTAAATACTGGAAAAGATTGATTATCATTATGAAAGCGATATTTATAGCATATAATCAGGCTTACAATCAGGAGATTGTAGAGCTGCTGGAAGGTTTGGGACAGCGCGGTTATACCGTTTGGAGCGAGATTGGAGGCCGCGGGAGCGTAGACGGTGAACCCCATCTGGGAAGCCACGCCTGGCCCACGCAGAACCACGCCCTGTTCACGGTGGTGGAAGACTCCCTGGTGGATCCCATTATGGCCCATCTCCGCGACACCGACGCCGCCAACAGGGCCCTGGGCCTTAGGGCGTACGTTCTGCCTGTAGAACAAGCGATCTAAAGTCAAGCCCGGCGAGACCGGGCTTTTCTTTTCTTAAAAAGAAAATTTGTATATTTGTAGGAATTAAAACAGATTAACTATGCCTAAAGTAGCAACCAATAGTAATTTTGAAGAGCTGCTGCAAGACAGCAAGCTGGTCATTGTGGATTTCTGGGCCACGTGGTGCGGTCCCTGCCGTATGCTTTCCCCCATTCTGGACGAACTGGAGGAAGAAATGGCAGACCAGATTACCGTGGTTAAGGTGAATGTAGACGATGCAGACACCATTGCCGCCCAGTACCGCATTATGAGTATCCCCACCCTTCTGTTCTTCAAGAACGGACAGATTGTAGACAAGACCGTGGGCGCTATGCCCAAGGCAACTTTGGCCGATAAGATTAAAGCTAACCTATAATTAATCAAACAAATGAAAAAAATTCTGACCCTCCTGGTGGCCATTATGGCTACCGCTACTGTGGCTCACGCCCAGTTTGGTATCATTGGCGGTTGGACCACTGCTAAGCTTGACACCAAGGATTTAAAAGCAAATTTCAAAGGCCTTGACAACTTCCACGCCGGTATTGCTTATCACGCAAAACTTCCCCTGGGCTTTGCCCTCCAGCCGGAACTCACTTATGAAAGAAAGGGTGCCAAGATGGAAACCGAAGCTATTTATGCCGGCATTTCTTCCACCAAATCTCATTGCGTTGAGCTTGGTCTGGGTGTTCAGTGGGGTGTAGACCTCCTTATTGCCCGTCCTTTCGTAGTGGCCGAGCCGTTTATCGGTTATCAGTTTGCCAACCAGGAGCAGGTTTCCATTGGCAGTTATCAGGTTGATGTGGAATCTATCACCAAAGCGCTGAATGATGCCAAGAACAAACTGGAATACGGTATTGCTCTGGGTGCCGGTGTAGACATTGTCAGACACGTCCAGCTCTCTGTCAAGTGGTACAAGAACCTGGGTCCCCTCTTCAACGAAGGAAAATTGAACAATGTGGGAGAAGGTGTTGTGAATGCCATCAAGGACAAGAACTATCAAGGTGTCAAAATCACCCTGGGCATCTTCTTCTAATAGTCGATGAAGCAGGTCACCATCTATTGCTCGTCGAGCAACAAGATAGATCCCAAATACAATGTGGCAGCGCGTGAACTAGTTCGCGCGCTGCACGCTTTGGGATATGGAATCATCTCCGGTGGCGGTGCCCGCGGCACTATGGGTGCCATTACAGACGAATCCGTGCGCGTGGGAGGCCAGCACATAGCCGTGCTGCCCCGCTTTATGGACGGTCTGGAAAACACGGAAATCACCCGTGTCATCTGGACGGATACTATGAGTACCCGCAAGGAGTTTATGAGGGCCGATACCTGTGCCGCCATTGCCCTCCCGGGCGGGATCGGCACTATGGATGAGCTCATAGAAACCCTCGTGCTGGTAAAGCTGGGCCGTTACCAGGGAAAGATTATAGCCCTGAACCTGGACGGCTATTACGAGCCCTTGAAAGCCCTGCTGGACCACTACGTTAAGCACCAAATGATGTCACCGGAAGACCGGGAACTGATGAAATTCCCCAATACGGTGGAAGAACTGATAGCCTTACTTTAGTGATGAACGAAATCCTCGCCTATCTCAAGCCCGGACTGGAGCAAGTGAATTCTTTCATAGATGCTGCGCTTCGCAGCGACATCGAACTCCTGGATAGCACCAACCGCAGTCTGCGGGAGCATCCGGGCAAGATGATGCGCCCCATCCTGGCCCTGCTGGTGGCTGAAGCAGCCGGAGCGGCTACGCCGCCGCCCGAGGATACATACCGTTATGCGGCCGCTACGGAACTTCTGCACAACGCTACTCTCTTGCATGACGATGTGGTGGACGGTGCTACGGAGCGACGGGGAATGCCCACGGTGGCTTCCCTGCTGGGAGGCTCGGCGGCTGTGCTAATTGGAGATTATTGGCTGCAGAAATGCCTGCGGCTCATCCTGGGAGCCCGGCGGGAGACCGACCGCGTGCTCCGGCTCTTTGCCCAGACCTTGGGGCATCTCACGGAAGGCGAGCTCCTGCAGATGCAGAAAGCCACCTCGGGAGACACCACTCTCCCTGATTACCTTCGCATCATCTACGGAAAAACCGCCTCTCTCTTTGAGTCTACGGCCCTTTCGGCCGCCATTTCCGTAGGGGTGGAAGAAGACGTGGTCCGTGCTATGGGAGACTTTGCCGTTCAGTTGGGCATAGCCTTCCAGATCAAAGACGACATCTTCGATTATTCCGATGCGTCGGAAGCCCTGGGCAAGCCGGTGGGCATAGACCTCCTGGAACAGAAGATTACCCAGCCGCTGCTTTGCGCGCTGGAGCAGGTTTCCCCCGAAGAGCAGAAGAGAATCCGCGGCCTGGTGGCCAAAATTGCAGACCAGCCGTCCCTGGCCGACGAGGTTTCGGCCTTTGTCAAGGAGCACGACGGTGTGTCCCTGGCCATAGCCGAGATGGACAAGCACGTGGAACAGGCCATCTCCTTCCTGAATGTCCTGCCGGATTCCAAGCAGAAAGGCTATCTGGAAAGACTGGCCCGGTTTGTAGGTCAACGAGAGAAATAAATGGAGATTTACGGCAATACGGAGGTGAGTCGCGCCCTCTCCCAGATGGTGGAGAGCGGCCACATTCCGCACGCTATGCTCCTGCACCAGGACGACGGCGGCTGCGCCTTCCCGCTGGTGCTTCACTTTTTGGAAGAGCTTTACGGCGGCAACCCCCGCGTGAAGAAACTCATCCACCCGGACATCCATTTCGTGTTCCCGGTGGCGGGACCGGACAAACCCGTATCGCTGCAGTTCATTGCCCCCTTCCGGGAGCTTTTGCTGCAGAACCCTTATTTTTACGAAAACGAGCTCTACAGCGCCATAGGCATAGAAGGCAAGCAGGCCGGCATCTCCGTGAAC
>JAEEQI010000029.1 GCA_016285215.1 Bacteroidales bacterium
ATGGCCACCGACCTGGTATGCAAGAAACTGGGCGTGGACAAGGCCTGCGAAACCGCCGTACAGCCCCTTCCGGGCTCGGAAGAAGGCTCGTATGAGGAAGTGGCCAAGAAGATTTGGGAAAACCCCACCACGGCCCAGAAAGTGGCCGCAGCGCGTATGGGCAGCCGCGTATCCCGCATCCGCAGCACGGACCGCCGCGACGAAGCCCTCATCTGCGAGTGCGAGCAGGTAACTATGGGAGAAATCAATGCGGCCATCGACCGCCTGGAAGCCTCCACCCTTACGGACCTTCGCCGCCGCACCCGCGTGGGTATGGGCACCTGCCAGGGTGAGTTCTGCGCCTGCCGCGCCGCCGGTCTGCTGGCCAAAGCCCACGGCTGCATAGAAAAGGAAAGGGCCGATATAGATTACTTCCTCCAGGAGCGCTGGAAGGGCAATTTCCCCATTGGCTGGGGAGACACCCTCCGCGAGGCCGAATATACACAATGGGTTTATAAACACGTGCTGGGCATATGAGATACGATACTGTAATAGTGGGTGGAGGACTGGCCGGTCTCACCGCAGGCATCAGCCTGCAGAAGGCCGGAAAGAAGACCGCCATCGTTAGTACCGGACAGAATGCCCTGTACTTCTTCTCCGGCTGTTTCGAGTCCATCCAGGAGCCCACGCCGGAGATCCAGAGCCTCTTCTCCGAGGCCGGCATCCGGGTGCATTACACCCCGGGCGTACGCCTGATGCCTATGGGCACCTTTAAGGAATCGGCCCTGGCCCTGGACGATGTGAGCCTCTTCCCTACCCCTCAGTTTGGCAAGAAGGTGCTCATCATCAACTTTATGGCCTACCACGATTTCTTCTCCTCCTTCCTGGCCCAGGGGCTGGAGAAACAGGGTATGGAATGCCGCATCCGCTTCCTCAATCTGGGAGACCTGGCCCAGCCCGAACTGGGCCCCAACCAGATGCGCGCCGTGCAGATTGCCCGCAAACTGGACGAGGTTTGGGAGAAAGTGGTGCAGGAAGTCCGCGTGCTCCTCAAAGACGAGGATACCGTGGTGCTGCCCCAGGTCTTCGGCCTTAACGATGCCTCCATTCCGGAGCGCATCCGCCAGGGCATCCCGGCCCGCGTGGTCTTTGCCGGCACCCTGCCGCCTTCCGTTCCCGGCATCCGCACCCAGATGCTGCTCAAAAAACGCTACGAGGTGCTGGGCGGCACGTACCTGCTGGGAGACCGCGTAACCGGCGCCCACGTGTACGAAGACGTGGTCCAGAATGTGGTAACCAAGCAGCTGGACCGCCATTACCTGGAGGCCGACCACTTTATCCTGGCCAGCGGCAGCTACTTCTCCAAAGGCCTCAACAGCAACCCTTTCAAGATTTACGAGCCCCTGTTCGAACTGGATATGGACTACGATACGGACCGTAACACCTGGTACGATCCCACCTTCGCTAACCACCAACCTTACCTTGGATTCGGCGTCAAGACCGATGCACTGCTCCGCCCCAGCCGCGGCGGCGTTCCCGTCAAGAACCTCTATGTAATAGGTTCCATTCTGGGAGAAACCCATCCCGAACTGGGAAGCGGTGCCGGCCTGGCCATCCGAAGCGCCCTTAAAGTAACACAACTAATAACCGGCCAACCCTAATGCAGTATCAGGAGTATACACAAAGCGAAAATAATTTCGAAGAGTGTACCAAGTGCACCATCTGCACGGCCTATTGTCCGGTTATGCAGGTGAATCCGCTGTACCCCGGTCCCAAACAGGCCGGGCCGGACGGCGAGCGCTGGCGCCTGAAAGACCCCAACTTCTTTGACGAAGCCCTCAAGTACTGCCTCAACTGCAAGCGCTGCGAGGTAGTGTGCCCGTCAGAGGTAAGAGTGGCCGATATCATCCAGGGGGCCCGTATCAAGTACGAGAAGAATCCTCCCAAGGTGAGAGACTATCTGCTGGCCAATACGGATACTATGGGCAAGCTGGCCCGTCCGTTTGCGCCGCTGGTGAACTTTGCCACCCGGCAGCAGATCACCAAGGTCACTATGGACTTTACGCTGAGCATAGACAAGCACCGCACCTTCCCCACGTACAGTGCCCACGGCTTCGAGGGCTGGCTCAAGCGCCATAAGAAAGAGCAGGCGGCCTTCCCGGAGCAAGTGGCCTATTACCACGGCTGCTACGTGAACTACAACTATCCCAAGCTGGGAAAGGACCTGGTGAAAGTGCTCAACGCTATGGGCATTGGCGTGCAGCTGCTGGAAGACGAGAAGTGCTGCGGCATTGCCCTCATCAGTAACCAGCTCATCAAAACGGCCACCAAGAACGCCCAATTCAATGTGGAGCAAATCTCCAAGGCCGTGGAGAAAGGCCTCAAGGTAGTTACCACCTCCTCCACCTGCACCCTTACTATGCAGGAGGAATATCCCAACCTTTTGGGCGTAGACAATTCCGCCGTACGGGATTCCCTCCTTATGGCCACCCGCTTCATTTATGAGAAGCTGGAGCAGGGTGCCACCCTTCCTTTTAGGCCCGATTTCCACAAACGCGTGGCTTACCATACGCCCTGCCATATGCAGAGGCTGGGCTGGGGCGTCTTCTCCCAGCGGCTGCTGGAGATGATTCCCGGCATTGAGTTCACCCCGCTGGAGCAGACCTGCTGCGGTATGGCCGGCACCTACGGTTTCAAGAAAGAGAACTACGCCAACTCCCAGGCCATTGGAGAGCCGCTCTTTGAGCAGATCCGCAGCGTGAACCCCGACGTAGTGGCCTGCGACTGCGAAACGTGCAAATGGCAAATAGAAATGTCTACCGGCTACAAGGTGGAGAATCCCATCTCCATCCTTGCCGAAGCAATAGCAACTGAATAACACTATGCTAAAGTTCTTACAGCAACCGGCTTATCTGCCCGCTGAGACGGGTCCCGAGGCCGATGCCAAGTACAAACGCTTGCGCTGGCAGGTCTTCATTGGCGCCTTCATTGGCTACGCCGGCTTTTACCTGGTGAGAAAGAACTTGTCTATGGCCATTCCGGCTATGGAACCGCTGGGCTTTGACAAGACCGAGCTGGGCTTTGTGCTGGGTCTCAACGCTGCGGCTTATGCCCTTTCCAAGTTCCTGATGGGCAGCGTATCGGACCGTTCCAACGCCCGGGTCTTCCTGCCTCTGGGCCTCATCCTCACGGCTATTTCTATGTGCTTTATGATAGTCCCCATTCAGTTCATAGGGGCCGACCATAAGGCTTTGGCCATTCTGGTTATGGGTGTTCTCAACTCCGCTGTGGGCTGGTTCAACGGTATGGGTTGGCCTCCCTGCGGACGCGTAATGACCCACTGGTTCTCACCCAACGAACGGGGAACTATGATGAGCATCTGGAACTGTGCCCACAATGTGGGCGGTGCATTAGTCGGCCCTATGGCCACTTACGGTGCCGTCTGGTTTGGCAGCTGGTTCTATGGTGCCCATACGGATCTGTACTTCCTCATTGGCACCTTTGCCTTCCCGGCTGCCGTGGCCCTGTTCATAGCGCTGCTGGCCTATGTACTGTTACGGGATACGCCGCAGTCCTGCGGTCTTCCTTCCGTGGAATCCTGGCGCAACGACTACCCCAAGAACTACTCCCACAAGCACGAGCAAACCCTTACCACCAAGGAAATCTTCTTCCAGTACGTACTCAATAACAAGTTCCTGTGGTTCATCGCCCTGTCCAATGCCTTTGTCTATATGGTACGCTACGGCTGCCTGGACTGGGCACCTACCATCCTTACGGAGAAGGGCATTGATCTCAAGAGCGCCGGCTGGGCGTACTTTGCCTACGAGTTTGCCGCCATTCCGGGCACCCTGCTCTGCGGCTGGCTGTCAGACAAACTCTTCCACGGAAAACGTGCCCTGCCCACCATTATCTTTATGGCCCTGGTGCTGGTATTCATTATCCTGTACTGGCAGTTCATTGACAACCTCACTATGGTTATCATCTGCCTCATTGGCATTGGCTTCTTCATCTACGGCCCTGTTATGCTCATTGGCGTACAGGCCCTGGATCTGGCCCCCAAGAACGCCGCGGGCACGGCCGCCGGCCTTACGGGCTTCTTTGGCTACTTCCTGGGCACCTTTATCCTGGCCAACACGGTCATAGGCTGGGTGGCGCAGACCGCCGGCTGGAGCTGGACCTTCATCCTCCTCATTGCCGCCTGCATCCTGGCCATCCTCTTTATGGGACTCACCCTAAAGGAAGAACGCAAGTAAAACAAAAGTCCTGGTCAAGCGACCAGGACTTTTTGTTAGAAGACCAGCAGGAACAATCCCGCAGCCAGGCAGGCACCAACCATAGGGCCTGCAACCGGCACCCAGCTGTAATTCCAGCCGCTGTCCCGCTTGCCCTTAATGGGCAACACGGCGTGAGCGCAGCGGGGACTGAGGTCACGGGCGGGGTTCATAGCGTAACCCGTGGTACCGCCCAGGGACATACCCAGGGCCATAATGAGGCACGTGACGGGCAGGGAGCCAATGGCACCCGGAGAAGCCATCACGGAGCCCACCTGGAAGGAATTGCCTTCGTGGCCTATGGCCAGAATCACAAACACCAGCAGGCAGGTGGCAATGACCTCGGAAAGGAAATTGCGCCAGGGATTCCAGATGGCCGGCATGGTGCAGAAAGTGCCCAGCATAGTGTCGGGCTGGTCGGCCGTTGCTTTATAATGATCCTTGTAGAAGATCCATACCAGTACGGCACCCACAAAACCGCCCAGCATCTGGGCCACACAGTAACCCAGTACCAGGTTCCAGGCAAACTTACCGGCAATGGCCAGACCCAGCGTTACGGCAGGGTTCAGGTGTGCACCGGATACGGGGCCGGCAATGAGCACGCCCATCATCACGGCAAAGCCCCAGGCCAGGGCAATGACTACCCATCCGCCGCCCTGGGCTTTGGATTTATTGAGGGAACAGGCGGCGCATACGCCGTCACCCAGCAGGACCAGCACCAAAGTGCCTAAAAACTCAAACACATAAGGATTCATAGTTTATTGGTTTACAGTACGGTTAATGGCATCTACCCAACCTTCCTTAACGGCCTTCATATCGGCTCCGGAGGGCTTGAAGCAGCGTTCTACCTGCCACTGGGCCTTGATCTCGTCCAGCGAGCTCCAATAGCCAACGGCCAGGCCTGCCAGGTAACAGGCGCCCATAGCGGTGGTTTCCGTTACAACGGGACGGACCACGGAGGCGCCCAGGATATCGGCCTGGAACTGCATCATCAGGTTGTTGCGGGAGGCTCCGCCGTCTACCTTGAGTTCGGCCAGCGGCACACCGGCATCCTTCTCCATAGCGTTTACAATATCCATAGTCTGGAAAGCAATGCCCTCCAGGGCTGCACGGGCAATGTGAGCCGCCGTGGTGCCGCGGGTAATGCCACAGATGACACCGTGGGCATACTGGTCCCAGTACGGAGCGCCCATACCGGTAAGGGCCGGCACAAAGTATACGCCGCCGTTATCGGGCACGGTAGAAGCCAGGGCCTCAATCTCACCGGAAGAGCGGATAATGCCCAGACCATCACGCAGCCACTGGACCACGGAACCACCCACGAAGATGGAGCCTTCCAGGGCATAGTTCACGGTATCCCCTATCTTCCAGGCAATGGTGGTAAGGAGGTTGTTCTTGGACAGGATGGGCTTGGTGCCCGTATTCATAAGCAGGAAGCAGCCCGTTCCATAGGTATTCTTGACAGAACCGGGGTCCGTACACATCTGGCCGAAGAGAGCCGCCTGCTGGTCACCGGCAATGCCGGCAATGGGCACCTCGTGGGCAAAGAGGGTGGTCTTGGTATGGCCATAGACCTCGGAGGAAGACTTGACGGCCGGCATCATGGAAGCCGGAATGCCAAAGAGCTCCATCAATTCCTTGTCCCACTGCAGGGTGTTGATGTTGAACAGCATAGTACGGGAGGCGTTGGTCACATCCGTGACGTGAACCTCACCGCGGGTGAGCTGCCACACCAGCCAGCTGTCTACGGTTCCAAAGCGCAGCTGTCCTGCTTCGGCCCTCTCCCTGGCACCGGGAACAGTGTCCAGGATCCATTTAATCTTGGTGCCGGAGAAATAGGCGTCAATGATGAGGCCGGTCTTTTGGCGGATCTTGTCCACCAGGCCCTGCT
This sequence comes from Bacteroidales bacterium, assembly GCA_016285215.1. Next base: position 6,142 of record JAEEQI010000029.1, read on the forward strand.
CCTTGAGGGAATCACAGAAGGCCGAAGTGCGGCGGTCCTGCCACACTATGGCGTTGTACACGGGGGCGCCCGTCTCTGCATCCCACACCAGGGTGGTTTCACGCTGGTTGGTAATGCCAATGGCCGCCAGATCCTTTCCGTTGATACCCATACGGGTAATGGCTTCGGCAATCACGGCCGCCTCGGACGACCAGATTTCCATAGGGTTGTGCTCTACCCAGCCGGGCTGGGGAAAGTACTGCGTAAACTCTTGCTGGGCCACGGAGCAGATGTTGCCGTCGTGGTCAAAAACAATGGCTCTGGACGAGCTTGTGCCTTGGTCCAGAGCCAGAATGTACTGCTTATTCATAGATACTTCCGTCTTCAATCATGTTATGAACGGTCTTCAGGAAGTTGCCCACCCGGCGGGTGTACTCTTCCGGATACTTGGCATAAGAGTTGGCGTGCACAGCGCCTTCGGCCACCCAGTACTCTTTGTAACCATGGGTCTTGGCGTTGTAATTAAGCCACAGGTTTTCAAAGGGAACAAAGTCATCTGCATCCCCGTGGATAAAGAGCATAGGCTTGTAGCAGTTGGCCAGCATCTTGGAGCAGTCTGCGTGCTTGAAATACCAGCCATACAGGCGGTTGGTCACAATACTGGCGCTGTTCAAGATGTCTTTAGGAATGAGGGGCGAGATATCCTTAAGGTTGTTGGCAAACTGGCCTTGAACGCTGTTGTAGCCGCAGTCCTCGACAAAGCACCTCACGTAATCCGGCAGGGACTCTCCGCTGGTCATCATAACCGTTGCGGCACCCATGGATACGCCGTGCAGCACCATGAAGTCGTTGGGGAATACGCTGTAAGCCACATTAATCCAGTTCAGGATGTCATAGCGGTCCAGCCAACCCATCTGGATGGAATCACCTTCCGAATAGCCATGGTACTGAAGGTCCGGCATCAGGATGTTGTAATTGAACTGTTCACGGTACATTCGGGCCAGATAGATGAACACCATATGGTTGTCTCCGTATCCGTGAACGATGATGGCGGTGCCTTGGGCTTCCTTGGGTTTGGGAGCCGGCGCAAACACGGCGTGTACCCGCTTGTTGTTGTAACCCACAATGAAGGTATCCTTGAGCACGCCCCGGGTCTTGAGGCTATCGTACCAGACGGTACTGCCGGGCATCAGGGAATCGGCCTTGTGACGCGTACGCTCAATATCTTCCACGCCGTGGATCTTGGGTTTAAGGGCGTAATTGGCCATATACTTTCCGGCCAGGCACGAGCTCATCAGCAGGGCCGAAAGGGCAAGAGCCAGAACGGGAGTTAGCTTTTTCATACTAGAATATGTAGTTTAGACCCACATTGATACCCAGGCCGGCGCCGTCATTGTTCTTCCAGCCAAACTTCTGGCCGTCGAAGAAGATCTTACCAAATTCGAAGTTCACGTTGAAGTTCTGGTTCATAATAACGTGAAGGCCAATACCGGCACCCATATGCAGCTTCTGCTTCTGGTCCTGGTAGAAGTCGCTGGCCACGTACTCCACAAAGCTGTTGTCAATCTTTCCGGTGATTCTGTTCACCACAGTATTATCGGCAGCAAAGCCGGCGAAGTCGGCCGTAGCGGGCTTGTAAGGCTTGAAAATCATACCCATATCAAAGAACGGGTTGGTGGCCAGGATGAAGTTCTGGTTAAAGAGCACAAAGCGGGCAAAATTCCAGCGCAGCTCCAGGTTGGTCCAGCCAAAGCTCTCACCCTGCAGGCGGTTGAACAGCGAACCGCGGATGGTGGTAGAAGAACCCAGGCCTTCCGGGCAAAGCTGCTTGAAGTTGATGACCTGGAGGGTCTGCAGCATATAGGAAGGGGTACGTCCGGCCAGGAGTCCCTGGAAGGCCAGATGGCCGCCAAAGACCAGCTTGTCGGGTACCAGCGTAAAGAACTGCTTGAAGTGAACGGCCAGCTTGAGGTAATGGGTGCGGTCGGCCTGGGCACGTCCGTTCAGGATGTCCGGAGAGCCGTACAGGCAGACTTCCAGGTTGGTACCTCTGCTGGGGTTGTTCTCGTGATTACGGGTATCGAACACCACGCCAACCTTGGCTTCCAGGTGCTGACCGCCATTTTTCTCGGCATCGGGAATGAGGCCGTGCTTTACATAGAGGTCATAGAGAGAAAGGTCCGTAGCGGGATGTCCGGCTTTCTTGTCGTAGCCGGCCAGGCCCTTGTTCTCTGCGTGGCCCGTCTTGATACCCAGGTAAGTAAGACCGGCCGCCCAGCCCCAGTGGCTCTCTCCAAAGCGTCCCTGGAACAGAGCCATACCACGAAGGATATTGCGCTTCATCAGGTAAAAGCCCTGGCCATCCTCGCTGAAGGAGTACTTCTTGTTCTTCTCACTGTTGGTAATCTGGTCCAGTGCATTCACATAGAGGGATGAGCCGCCGTTAAAACCATAGAAACTGGTTGTCTTGTTGGCAAAGTAAGACAAGTCAAACGACATACGAACGCCGGGAACGAGATACTTGCCGTCAAAGAAAGCGTGATAAATGGAGTTACCCTTGGAGTACCAGGAAGCCTCTACATTCATTTTCCAGACGTACTCTGGGTACTTGGAACCGTCTCCGTACCAGAAGATATCCGACATAAGGCCATAGTGCCAACCTAAACTGGAGTTATATCCCAGGGTGGGAAGAGGGCCGAAGTTAATACCGGTTTTGGTGATCTCTTTTTTTTGAGCGGCAGCCGTTAAAGAGATGGCCACCAAAAGGATGCCGGTGAGAATTCTTTTCATATGGGTTAGAGTTTAGTTAAAATTTTTTAGTCAGTTGTTCTACAAATATACAAATTATTTGCATATGTCCCGCATTGGGCTTAACTTCGCTGTATGAAAAACATCGTTCGCCGGATGTCGGCCGCCATCCTTATCTTCTGCGGCCTTGTATGCGCCTCCTGCGCCGGCAATGAAAGCCGGGTAGTACTGGGAGACGAGCAGTTTGAAGCCTACCTTCCCCTTCTGGAAGGCCAGAGAGTAGCCATTTTCAGCAACCAGACCGGTCTGGTTGGAGACACTAAAACCCACATCCTGGACACCCTTATTGCCAAGGGCGTCAACGTCAGCGCCATCTTCTCCCCGGAGCACGGATTCAGAGATCTGGCCGATGACGGCTCCCACGTGGCAGACGGCATAGAGCCCCTCACGGGTGTTCCCATCCTCTCCCTCTACGGCGGCGCCGGCGGAAACCACCCCACCCAGGAAGCTATGGATATGTTCGATGTCCTCATTGTGGACATCCAGGACGTAGGCCTTCGTTTCTATACCTATTACATCACAATGTGCCACCTCATTGACGCCTGCGGAGAAGCCGGCAAGCACGTGGTACTCCTGGACCGTCCCAACCCCAACGGAATGTACATTGACGGTCCCATCCTGGATATGAGCCTCAAGAGCGGCGTGGGTCACCTTCCCATCCCCACCGTACACGGCCTTACCCTGGGAGAACTGGCCAAGATGGCCCAGGGAGAAAAATGGCTCAGCGAAGCCGGCAATACCTGCCAGCTCACCATCGTCCCCTGCAAGAACTACACGCACCAGACCCTGTACGAGCTTCCCGTTCGGCCCAGTCCCAACCTGCCCAATATGCAGGCCATCTATCTCTATCCTTCCCTCTGCGGCTTTGAGGGTACTGTAGTGAGCCTGGGACGCGGAACCGACAAGCCCTTCCAGCAGTACGGTCACCCGGCCTTTGGAGAAAAGTACGACTACACCTTCACGCCCCAGAGCGTCAAGGGTTCCAGCAATCCTCCCCTCCTGGGCCAGGAATGCTACGGCGTAGACCTCTCCACTATGGACCAGGCAGAAATCCGCGCCAATATGATGGATCTGTCGTACGTGATTGACGCTTACGGCATTATGAAGGATCAGGGTATGGAGCAGGGTTTCTTCCGCCGCTTCTTCGATCTCCTTATGGGCCAGCGTTACATCCGTGAGATGATTCAGGAAGGTGCCACCGAGCCCGAGATCCGGGCTATGTGGAAGGAAGACGTTGCCAACTTCAAAAAGCAGCGCAAGCCTTACCTCCTCTACGCTGAGTAATCAGTTGGAATGAATATTCAACCGTTCCCAGAGCCCTCTGGGGATGAGCCTCCAAAAGGCAACCAGAATACGATAGCGCCAGTCAAAGAGAATGACCCGGCGCTTTCTTTTTAGTCCCTTGAGAATATGGCCGGCAGCCTCCTCAACGGTCATCATCAAGGGATAATGATGCTTGGGATCCAGGATATCGGTAGCCACAAAGCCGGGCCGAATATCGGAGAACTGCGCAGGAATCTTCTCCATCCGGCAAAGCTGGCAAAGGGCCGAAACATAAGTGCTCTGCATCTTCTTGCTGGCCGAATAAGCCGCCGACACGCCAATGCCCATAGTTCCCGCCACAGAAGTAACTACGGCAATGTGAACCTTGTTCTTGGGAGTGTATTTGGAGTTGGCTTTGACGAAATTGAGAATATGCGGAAGCATCCGGGCCAGGCCGGTGCAGTTGGTCTCCATAACGTCCACGTCAATGGTCTCGTCCAACTGCCGGTTCTGCCTTCCCACGCCCGAAACGTGCAGGAACAAATCCGGCGCGCCCGTCTTCTCCAAAAGCCGGTCCAGGGCCTCCAAAGCGGACGGTTGGGTAATGTCCATCACCTCATAGGCAACGCTTTCTTCCCCGCACTCTTGCTGGAGCTGGGCCAGTCTTTCTTCTCTTCGGCCTGCTGCACCTACGCGCCAGCCTTGGGCGGCCAGCCGCTTGGCTACCTCCCGTCCTATCCCGGACGTTGCTCCAATGATAATGGCAGTTTTCATAATTCAGTCAGTTAGTCTAATCCCCTGTCGGGTATTTCTTTCTTCCAGCCTGGCCTCCAGGCGGCGAAGGAGTTCCTCGTGCTTCAGGAGGCCCCAGGGGGCGTCTGTAAAGGCCGGAGGAACGCTGCTGGCAATGCGCCCAATAGCAATTTCGGGCCCAAGCCGCTCCAGAATATCCACCAGCAGATCTACATATTCATCCGGACCCATTCTGAGGAAATCTCCGGGCTTTTGGGCAAACTCCTTTTCCATCTGCGTACCCTTGATAATCTGGAGCTGGTGGAACTTGAGGCTGGTAAGCGGTAAGGAGCTTAAGATTTCGGCCTCTTTCAGGAGCATCTCACGGGTTTCTCCGGGAAGGCCCAGGATGATGTGGCCACCCACGGGGATGCCCCTTTCAGCGGTCTCCCGGATGGCCTTTTCCGTGCAGGCAAAAGTGTGTCCCCTGCGCACACGCTGCAGCGTTTGGTCATAGACGGATTCAATGCCGTACTCTACTTCAATGATGGATCCCTCCTTTTGAAGGGAGGCCAGATAGTCCAGCTTTTCGGCATCCACGCAGTCCGGCCGCGTGCCAATGACCAGGCCTTTCAACAAAGGGTGAGACAGCGCTGCTTCATACCTTTCCTTGAGCACAGGCAGAGGCGCATAGGTGTTGGAAAAGGCCTGGAAGTAGGCCAGGTAACCTTCGGCCCTTCTTCCTCTCCGCGAGTGGAAGGCAATGCCTGCATCCAGCTGCTCCAAAATGCTTTTGCCCCTGGTGTAACCGGGATGAAACGCCGCGTTGTCGCAGAAGGTGCATCCTCCCGTACCCAGCGTTCCATCCCGGTTGGGGCACGTGAATGCGCCATCCAGCGTCAGCCGCTGAAGGCGCATACCGTATCGTTCACCATAGCTGAAGGACGTAAAACGCATTCCACCGTATTCTGTTTTTCGCATCTAATATACGGATTTTCACGCTATAAGAATTAATAAAAATGTGTAAATTTGAACACAGAAATAAAAGATAACGCAATATGACACTCGAACAGCAAATTCAGGAAGACATCAAGGCCGCCATGAAGGCCAAGGACACCGTTGCTATGAACGCCACCCGCGCCGTCAAAGGAGAGATTCTCCTCTTCAAGACCTCCGAGGGAGGCGCCAAGGAAGTCACGGACGCAGACGTCCAGAAGATGATCCAGAAGCTCGTGAAGCAGCGCAAGGAAGCCGCAGAACAGTTTGTAGCCGCCGGCCGTCAGGAGCTGGCCGACAATGAGCTGGCCGAAGCTTCCGTAATGGAGAAATACCTCCCCAAACAGCTTTCGGAGGCCGAGGTAGAAGCCAAGGTCAAGGAGATCATTGCCCAGGTAGGTGCCACCTCCATCAAAGATATGGGCAAGGTTATGGGCGCCGCCAACAAGGCCCTCGCCGGTCAGTCCGACGGCCGAACCATCTCCACTGCGGTTAAGAAACTCCTCTCCTGACAGATATGGATTCCATTATTTCTTTTGCTAAGGATAACTTTGACTTCATTACGCTGATAGTTGGTTTTATCGGGGTAATGCTGGCCGTCATCAGCCTTCTGATAGAAGTCAGAAAGAAGAAAGAGCAGAAAAAGAATGATTGAGCAGCTGCTCATAGAAGGCCGAATATGCCGTCTGTTTGGGTCGGGCAGGCCGGGCTGCATCCTTATTCAGCCTTCGGCCCGGCACGAGAATGCCACGCTGGAGGCCGAGGCCCAAAAGATTGCGGAGCTTTCACCGGCGCCGTTCGTTCTGGCCACCATTGAGCTGGAAGACTGGATGCTGGACCTGATGCCCTGGCCCGACGCCAACATCTCCAGAGAGCCGGAAGCCGGAAAACACGGGCAGGACACCCTGCAGTACGTTCTTCTGTCCCTGGTTCCGGAGCTTCAGAGTCGCTTCGGCCCTCTTCCCATTATCTTTGGCGGCTATTCTCTAGGCGGCTTGTTTGCCCTTTGGGCTTCGGCCCAGACGGACAGTTTCAAAGCTGTGGCGGCCGCCTCCCCTTCTGTCTGGATCAAGGACTGGATTCCCTTTGCTAAGAAGCATACGCCTATGGCAGACGCTGTTTACCTGAGTCTGGGAGACCGGGAAGAACACGTTAAGAACCAAGCCATAGCCCGCGTTGGAGACAACCTCCGGACGCAATATACCCTGCTCCAGGAGCAACTGGGGCCCAACCATTGCACCCTCGTCTGGGAAGACGGCGGCCACTTCAACGACAACGAAGGCCGCCTGGCCCGCGCCTTTGCCTGGTGTATAGAGAAGTTAATTATTTAGTTATGAAGAAAGTATTACTTTGGATTGTCGGCATCCTTGCTGCGCTTTGTATTGCCGTTGCCTGCATCTGGCACGGCGAGATTGCCTCTATCGGCTCCATTAAGTCCGTTGACGGCAACGAGTACTTGTACTGGATGGAATATAAGGCCTCATACGACCTGGATGACGTGATTAACAGCGACGTGGACGAGAATGCCAAACTGCTGAATTACGTGGTCAAGCGCATTGGCAAGGGGCTTCCTTTGAAGATCAAGAGCTCGCAGGTGGCCGATGAGAATGGCAAGACTACCACGTTCAACTGCACCTCTTTCCAGGCTGTCAAGGCCCAAGGTGAAGGCTACTGGTTTGGCCGAAATTACGATTACTTCAAGAACCCTACGATGGTAACCGTCTCTCATCCGAAGATGGGCTATGCCTCCATCGCGTGTAGCGACATGTCCCACTTTGGCTACACCCTGCAGAAGCTGCCGGGCTCGTTTGCAACCAAGCTCAACTGCCTGGCTTCCATCTACGCCCCTGTGGACGGAATCAACGAGAAGGGCCTCTGCACCTCCATTATGGCGCTCCCCAAACAGGCCTCCCAACAGAACACGGGAAAGCACAGAGTGGGTACAAGCGTTATCATGCGCCTTTGGCTGGATCGCTGCGCCACTGTCCAGGAGGCACTGGACCTGCTGGAGACGGTCGATGTGCGGCACGATGCAATAGTTGGCAGCGGATACCACTATTTCATAGCCGATGCCAACGGTGACTGCGCCGTGGTAGAGTTTGACCCCAACGACGGATGGAAGACCCTTATCACCCGCAAGTGCGAAGAGAAGAACAATATGCACGTCACCAACCACCTTCTTCACCAGAAGTACTTCTCCACGGAGCCTGACCCGGCCCTTGGCAACCCCCTCAGCAAAAGCTGGTGGCGTCATGAGACGGTGGGAGCCTACCTCGACACCCGTAACGGCAGCCTCTCATTGGACGAGGCCCAGGAGTGCCTTTCACTCGTTCGTTGGCAGGACCTGCACCGGGAGGACGGACTGATTGAGGACACGCAGTACAGCAATGTCTACGACCAAAAATCCATTTCCCTCTATCTCCGCAACTGGAACGATTACAAAACCACCCACCAGTTTAACCTGTAAGCTTTAATGCAACAATGAGTAACATTGACAATATCCTCGCATTCAACCGGGAGTATGTAGCCTCCAAAGGCTATGAGAAGCATATTACGGACAAATACCCTGACAAGAAACTGGCCATCCTCAGCTGTATGGATACCCGTCTGTCCGTTCTTCTTCCGGAAGCCCTCGGCCTGCAGAATGGGGATGCCAAGATCATCAAAAATGCCGGGGCTGTTGTCATCTCCCCTTGGGATTCCGTGATGCGCAGTCTCATTGTTGCCGTGTATGAGCTTGGAGTGAAAGAGGTTATGGTGGTGGCACATACTACCTGCGGAGCCTGTCATATGAGCTTTTCCCATTTCCGGGAAGAAATGCTGGAAAGAGGGATTCCCGAAGGCGAGCTTTCTCGTGAGGATATTGACCTCCACGCCTGGCTGGAAGGATTCAAGGACACGGAAGACTCCGTGAGAAAGACCGTTGACACCATTGTCCATCACCCCCTCATCCCCAAGGGCATAGTGGTCCGTGGATTCATCATTGACTCCGTAACCGGAGCCTTAACCGAAATCAAATAAGTACCAAAATGAAAAGGACTATATCCATAATCATTGCCTTGCTTGCTCTTGTAAGCTGCAATAACACGAATAACCAAAACACAACTGATATGAACACCAACGAACCCTTGAAAGAAGTCTCCGGACGCAAGAATTTTGGCGCAGCCCACGCCCTTATGACCACGCCTCAACCTTGCGTGATGATAGCCACCTGGGACAAGGACCGCACGCCCGACGTGATGATGGCCGCCTGGGCCGGACAGTACGACCACAACCAGATTGTAGTCTCTATGTCCAAGCACAAGACCACGGAGAACCTCGAACTCACCGGGGCCTTCACGGTCTCCTTTGCCGATGAGCGGACCGTTGCCGAATCCGATTACTTCGGTCTCGTTAGCGGTAACAAGGTTCCCGATAAAGTAGCCAAGGCTGGCTTTACCGTGACGCCCAGTCCCAATGTAGACGCCCCCATCATCAACGAGTATCCCCTGACCCTCGAATGCAAGGTAGTGAGCTGGAAGGACGGCATTCTCGTGGGCGAGGTAGTAAATATGAGTGCCGATGAGTGCATTCTCACCGATGGAAAGGTGGACCTTGGGAAACTCAAGCCCATTGTCTTCGACGCAGCCGCTATGTCCTACCGTTCGATAGGAGAAGAAGTAGGAAAGGCCTGGGGTGCCGGTAAGAAATTCACGGAATAAGAAATGAGCCAAAGAAAACTAATCATCCTACTTACCCTGATCTTAACCTTTGGAGCGTCGCTCAGCAGCGAGGCTTACGCTCAGCGTGTCACCAATGGCAATTACCAGACTATTGCCAACATCAAGTCCGATGGCACCATCCAAGATGATTCTTACAGGACCATAGGTTACATCAAGAGCGACGGCAAGGTTCAAGACGATTCCTACAGGACAAAAGGGTACATCAAATCTGACGGCACCGTCCAGGACAGTAACTATAGAACCATCGGTTATATCAAGGACAACGGAACCATCCAGGACGGATCCTACAGAACCATTGGCTACATTAAATCCGACGGTACGGTCCAGGATTCCAACTACCGGACCATTGGGTACGCCAAGGGTATCCCTGCCAGGTGGGCCGCCTACTATTTCTTCTTCTTTAAATCATAACTATGGAAACCAGAAAGCAACTTGCAGCCGAGAAGAAACGGCTCAACACCCATAACTGCGCACAGGCAGTCGTATGCACCTACTGCGACCTCTGCGGCCTGGACGAAAAGACCGCTACGGACATTGCCGGAGCCTTCGGCACTGGTATGGGCAATATGGAAGGAACCTGCGGAGCCCTCGTGGGAGCCGGTATGGTCCTCGGCCTTCTTACCAAAGACCGCAATCTCTCCAGGGGCCGAATGAAGACCATCCTGGAGAAGTTCCAGCAGCGTAATGGCGCCATCCAGTGCAAGCTACTCAAGGGCGTTGGAACGGGGAAACCCCTCCGTGACTGCCCCGACTGCGTGGCCGATGCATCCGAGTTTCTGGAAGAATTCATAGACTAACAACATTATGGAAAATACCGTTTTAACAGCACTCAAGACGCGAAGAAGCATCAGGAGCTATAAGGCCGAACAGATTACCGACGAAGAGCTCCAGGCCGTCCTGGAAGCCGGCACCTGGGCCCCTACGGGAATGGGATTCCAGGACCCGTGGATTGTGGCCGTACAAGACCCGGCCATCAGGGAACAACTCTCCCGTATGAACGGGAAGATTATGGGCACTGACACCGACCCGTACTACGGTGCTCCCACATTTGTTCTGGTCTTTGCTTCCCGTCCCGAGAAATGGCGGAATGCCGTACAAGACGCCTCTCTGGTGCTTGGTAATATGATGAACGCGGCCCACTCCATCGGCCTGGGCTCCTGCTGGATCAACCGCGAGCGGGAGATGTTTGAAACGAAAGAAGGCAAGGCCCTTATGAAACAGTGGGGCCTTCCCGAAGACTTGATTGGTGTAGGTGCAATTGCACTTGGCTACCCCGCCTCCGAACCCAAAGCCCCCAAACCCCGCAAGGAGAACTACTACCGGATCATCAAATAATCTTCGCTATCATAGAGATAGCAACAAACTTAAACTATGACTAGACTGGGGTTTAATAAACACGATATCACACGCGATGCCTGCCAATTGTTCGGCCCGCAAGCGCGTCAAGGATACGACTGGTGGTGGCATTCCTTCACGGGTTACGATGTCCAGACCGGAGAAGCCAAACCTTTTTTCATAGAGTTTTTCCTTTGTAATCCTGCCCATGGGTCCGATGAACCCATCTTCGGCCAAATTCCAGGGAACCCGGCAAAGCCTTCCTATCTGATGGTAAAGGCCGGTGCCTGGGGCGAAGATGCAGCACAACTGCACCGCTTCTGGGGCTGGAAGAAAATCAAGGTGGACTGGAGCGTCCCTTTCAGTGTGGAAGCCGATGACTGCTTTCTCACAGAAGACCATACGCATGGCCAGGTCAAAGTGCAGGATGCGAAAGACCATCCCGAATGGATGTGCTCCGACGGAGAGATGTCCTGGAACCTAAAGATTCATAAAATCACGGCTTTCAACGTAGGTTTCGGGGCCGATGAAGTCTTCCGTCACGCAGAAGCTTTCGAAATGTTCTGGCACGCCGAAGGTATGAAAACGGAATACGATGGCGAGGTGGTCTGGAACGGCCGGCGCTATGTGGTTCGTCCGGAAGACTGCTTTGGCTATGCCGACAAAAACTGGGGACGTGACTTCACCTCTCCCTGGGTATGGCTTTCCTCCAATAACCTCACGAGTGAAATCACAGGTAAAAAGCTTACGGATAGCGTCTTCGACATTGGTGGCGGCCGGCCCAAAATCGGCCATCTAGCCCTCCCCCGCAAGTTACTTTCGGCTTTCTGGTATGAAGGGAAGCCCTACGAGTTCAATTTCTCCAAGGCCTGGACGCGGGTACATACCGAGTTTGACTGCAAAGAAACCGACACACAGATTATCTGGCACGTTGAGCAGCGCAGTTCCTCGGGCCGAATGATTACCGACGTCACCTGCGAGAAAAAGGATATGCTACAGGTGAACTATGAATCCCCCGACGGCGCCAAACGACACAACAGGCTTTGGAACGGAGGCAACGGCGTTGGAACCATTCAACTGTTTGACCGCCACGGCCACTTGATTGACCGCATCCACGCCCAAAACATCGGATGCGAATACGGCGAATATAACCAGTAAAATCTCGGCCAACTTGTCAACAAAATGGACTTTCTGGCACTCAAAAGTGACAAAAAGTCCGACTTTTGGTCCTTGGTCCCGGC